>CALMKG010000334.1 GCA_937867175.1 uncultured Propionibacterium sp.
GCATTTAACCCCGTCGGGCTGACAGGATTTGAACCTGCGACCCCTTGACCCCCAGGCGTCCAGACGGCTCCGGTCTGCCCGGATTCCGCGTGATTCCGGGCGTCAGATCATGCAGAACACGTCACGGGATGCATGGATTGCATGATTCTGGTCCCCTTCTGGTCCCCCTCGTAGGCAAGCTCAGTTCGCGGCCAGAGCCGCGAGAGGCGCTACGGCGGCGTGGAACCTGTTGCCCACGAGCAGCACGACGATCTTGTGTCTGGCTCTGGAAAAGACCACGTAGAGGAGCCGACTTGTTGTGGGGAACGGTTCCGATTCGTAGCCCATGAAGTCTCCCTCCCGCAACACCACGACGGTTGCGTCGGCCTCGCGTCCCTTCGTCTGGTAGAGGTTCATTAGTTGAACCTCTCGCGGGCTCAGCGCCGAGTCCGTGAGCGCCGCGTAACTCGCCTCACGAGCTTCCGCACAGATCGCTGCAACCATCTGACGGTCATCGCGGGCGCTGCTCGTGCGTGCCGCTCGCGCGTACATCACCGAGAGCAGGGTGGCTGCTTGCTGCCAGGCGCCCGACTTCTGCGGTAGTCCGAGCGCGTCGTGTGCCGTCGCCGCTACCTCGATTACCTCCCGAATGGACCCCGCCTCGGAGAGACGCTCTCGAAGAGCGCTCAGGCGAGCTTGCAGGGTCGTGGGGCCTGAACCGTTCATCACCTGGTACGCGATGGGGGGCGCCTTCTGCCCACGTTGCGCGCTCGTCAGGAACACGGCTATCGCTTCGAGAACAATTCCCCAGGTGCCATCGCCGGTGTGGAATCGCGCCATCGCTGTCTGGGCGTCGAGAGCGGCGGCGAGCGCGTCACTGAGACCAGCAACTTCATGTTCGATCCCGGCGGCTTCAAGTGCATCCGAGAGAGCCGCGAGCATGTCGTTATGGTGCGTGAATACTGCCACGCCCATATCTTCCGCGGCCAACTCGCTTCCGACCCGTGCGACCTGACTGGTCTCGTCGGAGAGTGGTATTCCGTCTTGGATGACCAGTCTTTCGTCCTGGATGGCGGCCGCGATGGCCTCTGAGCCGAACAGGCGTCCCCTGATGGCGTTGGCGACGGCCGGGATGATCCCGGAGGGGTCTCGGAAGGAGGTTTCTGGCAGCAGGATGGTGTTCTCTGTCCCAGCGGCCGAGCAGGCTTCATCGATGCGCTCCACTCTGACGCCGTCTTCGGCGAGGAACGTGTAGATGCACTGGTTCGGGTCGCCGAGCAGTATCAACCTGCTGTCGCGGGCAATCAGCTGAAGGAGGTCTTGCTGCGCATCGCCGGTGTCCTGAAACTCGTCGACGATTACGAGGCCCCATCGGGTGCGAAGGTGTTCTGCGACAGCAGGTGCGGCCTGAGCGATTTCAAGTGTGAGCGGGATGAGCCTGCTGTATCCGATCTCGTGCTGGGCCAGCCCGAGCTTCTCGCGAGCGGGGCTGACGAGGACGGCGTCGCCGTGTCCGACCAGATTCCCGAATCTCCGGACCACGGAGAACGCGAGCGAGTGGAACGTCATGATGTCCACCTGGGAGCCTCGGCGGCCGAGAATCTCATTTGCGCGGGAGGCGATGCGCGCCACCGAGGAACGAGAGAACGAGAGGAACAGGACCCGATCGTGGGGTTCGCTTTCTGCTACTCGTTCAAGATGGGCGTGAGCTGCGGCGAGCGCGCTGGTCGTCTTTCCGACACCCGCTCCGCCGAGCACGACAGTGAGTTCGGCCTGCGTCGCTACGACTCGCTGCTGCTCCGGGTTCTGCGGGGCGAATGTCATGGCAGATCAGGGATGTCGATGCGTCCGAGCGTATCGCCGCAGACTGCTTCGATCGCGGACCGCGCGATCGGCGGCTGTCGTGTCAGTGCGTGAGCCCAGGCTGCCCCTAGCCCCTGCTTCTTGATCACTTTCGTCGCGATGAGGTGGTCCGCGATGTCGTCGTCGCCGAGATCGGGTGGCAGGGCAGGCATGCCGAAGTCTTCCAGGGTCTCGACCGTCTCTCGGAGCTGATCTCCAGGTACGCCGCGGATGAGCGCGGCCTCCACGGCGGTGCGAGTGGGAAGCACGACGAGTTGTTCGACCATTCCTGCAAGGACTCCGACTGCTGGATCTTCGTGTCCTGGCTTGTCATTGTCGACGATCGCTCGGACGTGGAATCCGAGTTCAAGGGCGATCTCGGCAATGGCTGGGAGCCGGGTAACTCCTCCGTCTGACCCTGGCGGGGCGACCAGGCGGATGCCGTTAGCGGGGAGGCTGTGGTGCGGTTCGTTCGTCTTCCGGAAGAGCCGCGACGCGAGCGCGCCGTACCCCTCGACATCGAGCGGCCCCTCCAGGAGGACAACGGTTCTCGCGCTCAGCGCTGCGAGAAGCTGCTCCAGGATGAGCCTCCGGTTGACTCGGCCCGTCTTGTCCGTGACTGCAGAGAGCTGGTGCTGTCGTCTCTCGCCGTGGCTGACCGTGAGCCGAACCAGCTCACCGGGATCGAATGCTCGTACTACCTCAGGACGGCGCGTTGTGAGGATCGCTTGCCCTGCCGTTACGTGGATGAGCCGCGCCATGTGTTCAGATGAAGATGCGTCAAGGCGATCTCCAAAGTCATCGCCGATGATGACGACGCCTGATTGTGCATCTCGCGCGGCTGCGATGGCTTCAGCGGCCGAGAGCACACTCTCGAGAGTCGACCCCTGGGAACGGACGGGAAGGGCCCCGGCCGCACCCATCGAGATCGCTGGTTGAAGCGCTCTGAGGAGGGCAGCCATAGAACCGTCATCCGCCAGAAAACTGATGTCGGCGGAGTCATCGATACCGAAGAGAGCCTGCGGTCCGGAATCAATTACCTTATCCAGAACGCTAGTGACCACCTCCGTCTCAGAGAACGACCCGGTTGCAGCATGGACGGCCGAATCCAGATCGGTGAGGGCGCTGTCCAGGCCACCAGGATCGGCATCAGCAAGGAGTGCTCTCAGGACTCCCTCTGCCCGCAGCTGGAGAGCCGGCGCACTGTCAACGAACTGGACAGGCAGAGACTCACGCTCGATCCGGCTCGCCTTCTTGAACACACCGGCAGCGGGATCACTTCGCGCCGGGTAATCCACCCAGTGCTCACCGGTGTCCGTATCGAGGTCATATCGTGCGCGATAGCACAGACGTACGCCCAGAACCGCGTCGCCCGCGTTGCTTGGCGTGGCGATCTCCCCGGTTGCCCGGTCGAACGTTTCCAGATTCTCGCTGAGAAGAGTTTCTACGTCCTCCCCGAGGTCGAGGAGAGTCACCTCTACCTCCGTCAAGGACTCTTCATCGCCGTCAGCAGGTCGGTAGACGTCGAGAGGATTCACGCGGGACCGAGTACTGCGGGCGTCGAGAACCCGGCGCAGGGCCTCGACGATGTCAGTGCGGCCCGCCTGCGGCTCACCTGCAAGCACCATGTTCTCTGGCACCACGAGCGCTGCATGGCGATAACCCCGGAAGCGTCCGATACGGATGCGCGCGACCCTCATTGGCTACTCCTTGCATACCCCCCCCCCGATGCAAGCTGAGCGCTCGGCTCGCAACGGGACGATGAGCGTGAATCAACGGACCTTCTCCCGCTCGGAACCGGCGGCTCCCATGCCTATCGTCCCACGGACTGTGGTCAGTACCAGGCGGCGACGCACCATGGCCGTCCCGTGAGACACGCGACGACAGGTTCCGTACAAGCGTCCGAAGCGGCAGCTCGGCCTCGTTCCGTCTGGTTCCGCAGTTCAGGCGACCCACGCGGCGTCGCCGGCATGCTGAATGATTTGCATGACCGTGGTCCCGTGCCTGGGCGCCTGCCCGCGTCGAGAACTGTCACGGCGTCACGGGCGCCTATGGCAACCAGTTCGTGCGTTCGCGCATCAGCGGAGCTCCGGTTGATGCGCCTCGACGTGTCTCAGCCCGATCGCGAAACCGCGCGGCTACGGTTAGGACTGAACGACAGCTCTCGTCCGTTCGGCACCGAGGGCGTAGATCGCCGGACGAATCATCGAGACGAGGCTGGACATGGCTTACGAGCAGCTACCCATCGTGGAGGTCGAACTGAGCCGGCTCCTGCTCGACCTGGAGAACTACCGCATCCCGACGCGTCGCGACGATGAAGCCGGAGCCTTGAAGTATCTGTTCGCTTCCGAGGACGTCCTCGGCGCGGCGCGGCTGATCCTCCGCGACGGCTACTTCGACAACGAGGTGCCGATCGTGATCGCGGCGGAGTCACGGGACGAGCCGCCTTCGTACATCGTCCTGGAAGGCAACCGGCGCGTCAGCGCACTCAAGGCTCTCTACGACCCGACGATCGTGCCTGGTCACGAAGCCGAGGTTCGCTCACTGCTCAAGCGGTACGCAGTCGAGGCAGAGAACCTCCCCGAGCGAATCCGCGTGATCGTGGCGACTGATCGCGCGACCGCCGCCCCGCACGTTGCCCGACTGCACACTGGCATCTCCAAGAAGCGGTGGAGCCGCGACCAACAAGCAACCTTCTACTACTCACTCGTGGACGACCAGACGACTGTGGAGGACGTCAAGGCGCAGTACCCCGATGTCGAGGTCGCAAGGTTCATGAAGATGGCTGTGATGCGACGCTTCCTTGCCGCTGCGCCATTCTCCGATCACACCCTCCGGCAGTACGCCGCCAGCGACGACTTGGCGATGTCGGCCTTTGAGTACGCGTACCGAAGTAAGGACATCGCGGCTGCGATCGGGGTGGAGTTCGATAGAGACGGCATGTTGCTTCCTCGGTCCTCAACTCCCGAAAAGATCGCGTCGGAACTTCCAAAGAAGAAGCTCGGTGCATTGGAGTATCTAGTCGGGGAGTTTCGCGCTGGAAGGCTCAACACCCGCTCTCCGGAGCTCAAGAAGCGTGATGACGCCTACCAGCCGTTCGTGGACCGTCTCAACGGTGTACCCACTACAGCAACGCCGACACCATCACCCGCCGCGCCCGCACCACCGACTCCGCCTGGACCGTCGCAAGGTGGCAGCCACGGAATGCCTCCAAGCGGTCCCGGCAGCGCGACCGGCGGGGCAACGCCACCCCAGCCGGAGCCTCCGAGCGGAGCAGGAAGCCGTGGACCGAACCATCCAGACACAAAGGACACGCTCGATCTGTCTGGCCTCGACTACGAGAACGCACCACTGAACCTCAAACTGCGCTACTTCGAGCTACGACGGATCAACCTGGGAAACTTGCCTATCGCGTCCGCGATCCTATTGCGCTCTGTTCTCGAAGCCACCATCAAAGTCCATTTCGAGGGCTCCGCAACGCCCGCGACAGGCGAGTTGAGTGCGGTTTTCAAAGTGGTCGCGCAAACCTATGGCTCGGAGAAGACTCTCAAATCGACCATCGGCGCCATACAGTCGGGAAACGCCCACAAACATGGCTCTATCCAGTGGTTCAATCTCATCGCGCACAGCGCAGATGCGTCAGTGACCGCAGAGGACGTTCGGCAGGCGTGGAAGGTGGTCAATCCGCTGCTCAGGCGCTTGTTGCGTCCGCCATTACAGTCTGCCCCTGCAACGCCTTGACCACACCGGCGACCGCGGGCGATGCAACGAGCAGTTCTTCGGCCTGCCCCGGATACCGCGCGGAGTAGGTCAGCTCCAAGCGGCATTGGAAGTGCTCGCGATACAGCTTCTCAATCAGTGGAGCCGTGTCATACGTCATGAGCCAGTGCGCCTTCTCAACCGTATTGACGATCGCCGCGAGGGCTGTGTGATCGCGCCCGTCGAACGCGTTGAGGTAGAGCTGAGACCCTGCCTGAACATAGGGCGGATCGATGTACATAAATGCTCGATCGTCCTGAGCGTAACGCTGGATCACTGTCCTGCCGTCAAGGTCTGAGACCGTGATCTGATCGGCCAGGCCTCCGATCGCAGTCAATCGTTCGATGAGCGTTTCACGATTGAAGCGGGCGTCAATCTTGTATCTCCCTTCCTGCCGCTGACCGCCGATAACTCCGGCATTCAGAATCCCTGAACGATTGGTCCTGTTCAGAAAGAAGAAGGCGAACCCGAGGCGGAGTGAATCTCGCTCATCGCGCGATCTGTATATCTCTCGCTGCTTCTGCCATTCAGCGATCGTGAGTGGGACGGACGCAACCATTTCAACGAAGTTGGCATTGTCTCCGACCGCAGATTTCCAGAAGGCGTACACCGCAGGGTCAATGTCGTTGACAACCAGTTCTTCGACAATGCCCTCGCGGAGCAACGCAATCCCAGCTCCCACGCCACCGGCATATGGCTCGATATAGCGTGCGCGCTCGACCCTGAGGGCATCGATGATGTCGCCAAAGAAGCCAGCGAGCGCCGCCTTTCCTCCCGGATAGCGGAGCGGCGAGAGCGTTCCGTACCGACGTGACGCGACAACCCGCAGCGTGTCACTCATCAGGACTCCTTCCCTGCTCGATGCGCGGCGACTCGGCAGCGAGCCGAGCAGAAGCGCGCATCACCTCGACCGAGGAACGCCTGATCGCAGCGCTCGCAGTTACGCCACGCCTTACGGCGACGTAGCCGCTCATGACGCAGCGCTCGATCAACGTCAGTGAGGCCCGCGTCGCTGAGGCTCGTGAGGTCCTGCATGTAACGGATACTACTCGTAACGACATCACAGAGCCATCGACACGCCGAATCGATGCGGTACACCGCGAAGGGACGCGCCAACCGAATGCGACTGTGTCGTGGTCAGTGCCTTACGGCGCGGTGGGCTCGCCTGCGCGTCACCGCGAGGACGGCACCGGTTGCCGTTCGCGACGCTCCCCCGCACGGACACTTATGAGCTGGATCAGACTGACGGGGCCGATCCAGAGGAACCTGAAGGCGTTCCAGACCAACAGCAGGACCAGCAGGTAGAGCCAGCCGGGGCCGCCGTCGTTGATGATCGTGGTGCAGATCGCCGCGGCGTAGAAGTAGACCCCGGCGAGCAGCATCGCGGGGACGCCCCACTTCAGGCCGCGCCGTGTGCGGATCGCGTTGAGCAGCAGATTCGTGGGTGCGTAGCGGAGTACGCCATAGCCTCGTGCGCTGAGCGCCACGCACGTCCGGAGCATTGCGGGCCTCATTCCTCGTCATAGCGCGACGGTGTTCCGTCGTGGAGGCGGCTATGAACCGAGTGCCCGCGAGGGGCCGTCCCGAAGGACCCGCGTAGTTTACTGAATCTGCCTCGCTACCGAGTCTACGACTGACTCGCGACAGAGGGAACCCCGGCGGCAGCCGGGCGTGTACCTCGTCGGTGACCTTGGAGCGGAAGGGACACCGATCATGGCGACGTTGGCGGAGCAGGTGCAGGGTGAGCGGATGGCGCGGATCGCCTTGTCGATGATCGCCGAACCTAACGACCCGGCCACCGGCCACGTCCTCACCCGTCACGGCGGGGTCGAGACGCTGCGGCTGATCGAGTCCGACGACGAGGTGCCCGGCCTGGCCCGCGCCGACGCACTGATGTGGCGCGAACGACTGACGGCGCGGGTCACGCCCGGTCTGCTGGATCAGATGGCTCAGGCGGAGCGCCACGGGTTCGGCACGCTCATCCCGGCGGACAAGGAATGGCCCGCCGGCCTGAACAACCTGGGCGAGCGTGCGCCGTACCTGCTGTGGACGCGCGGCGCGGCCTCGTTCTTGACGACGCCGCTGAGCGATCGGGCCACGATCACGGGCGCTCGCGCTGCGACCCCCTACGGCGAGCACGTCGCCGGCGAGCTGGCGATGGGCCTGGCTGATGAAGAACGGGTCGTCGTCTCCGGTGGTGCCTACGGGATCGAAGGCGCCGCGCACAAGAGCGTGCTCGCCGCGAGCGGTCAGACGATCGCGGTCCTGACCGGCGGGCTGGATCGCCCCTACCCGGCCGGGCACAGTGAGCTGCTGAGTCGCATTGGGGATGTCGGGCTGTTGGTGAGCGAGCTGCCGCCGGGAGCCGCACCGACCAGGTATAGGTTCCTTGCTCGCAACCGCCTGCTGGCGGCGCTCTCGGGTCTAACCGTGATCCCCGAGGCCAGCCCTCGGTCCGGGTCGATGACCACTGTCATCGCCGCACGCGAACTCGGCCGGGGCGTGGGCGCGGTGCCCGGCCCGGTGACCAGCGTCGCCAGTGCCGGACCGAACGAACTCATCAAGCAAGGCTTCGCCGTGCTCGTCACTCAGCCGAGCGACGTGATCGCTCTGCTCGATTCCAACGCCCCAAACCGCGTTGTTGCGCGATCGGAGCTTGGACGGGACCTCGGCTACCGGTGGCCGTCTTCGGGCGCACCGGGACCCTCGCTCTGACTTCCGTCACCCCGCATCAAGGTGTTGTAGTTTGGGCACCGAGGTGTCGGCGATGCTTCTCCGGTAGTCTTGACGGCATGGGATCGCCTGAATCAGACAGAGCGGGGCTACCGGTACACCGGTAGCCCGTGATGCTGGCGTTTTCCCTCATCCTCTTCTCGCGTGCGCTCCTTGGCGTCGCGTCTGTGTGAGCTTGCGCATCCGAAACACCGGTCGTGCCATACGCACCCGTACCCGCTCTCTCATGTTTCGGAAGCACACTTATGCCCTTCTTGTTGTATCTGCTCGCCCTGGCTGTCTTCGCCCAGGGAACCTCCGAGTTCGTCCTGGCCGGCCTGCTGCCGGCGATCGCCGCTGAGCTCGGCGTGTCGCTGAGCCAAGCCGGTCTGCTGACCTCCGCGTTCGCGGTCGGCATGGTCATTGGCGCACCCGCGATGGCCGCCGGTGGCCGGAGACTGTCGCCGCGGTGGACGATGACCGGGTTCCTCGCCATCTTCGTGATCGCCCACATCATCGGGGCGCTCACCGACTCCTTCACAGTCCTCCTGCTGACCCGGTTCGTCGCCGCCCTCGCGAACGCCGGGTTCCTCGCCGTGGCCTTGTCGACGGTCGGTCGGATCGTGGCCGCCGGCCAGCGCGCCCGCGCTCTGGCCGTGATCCTCGGCGGCACCACCCTCGCACTCATCGCCGGCGTCCCCCTCGGCGCTCTCGTCGGCGAGATGCTGGGGTGGCGTATGACGCTGTGGGCGATCGCCGTCATCTGTCTGCCCGCGCTGGCGGCCGTGCTTGTGGCGACGCCGACCCGGACCGAGCCCGGTGCCACAGCCACCACCCCGGCGACACTTGGCGCCGAACTGTCGGTACTGCGCCGGAGACCGCTGCAGCTCGCTGTCACCTTGGCGGTCCTGGTCAACGCAGCGACATTCTGCACATTCACCTACCTGGCGGTGATCGCTACCCAACCGGCGGGCGCAAGCGAGGCTGCGATTCCCGGGCTCCTGGCACTGTTCGGGATCGGTGCCTTTCTCGGCGTCACCGTGGCCGGCCGGCTCGGGGACCGTCACTGGCGTCCGTTGCTCGGGCTCGCGAGTCCCATCCTGCTCGTCGGCTGGGTCACGCTCGGCCTCGCGCCCGTCAGTCCCGCCCTGCTGTGGACGCTCGCATTCACGCAAGGCGCTTTGTCCTTCGCCGTCGGCAGCACCTTGATCGCGCGGATCATGGCCGAAGCGGAATCGGCTCCAACCATGTCCGGGGCATACTCCACCGCAGCACTCAACATCGGAGCGATCATCGGCCCCATCGCGGGCGGCCTTGCCCTCCACCTCGTCGGAACCCACGGCATCGCCCTGACCAGCGCAGCACTCGTCGGCCTCGCGCTGCTCCTGTGGTTGCGCAGCGCAAACCAGCGCCAAGGAACCGGCATGTAGGACCGACCACGGAACGAAGACCCGGCACCGACGGGGTTCGACAGCACGATGTCACCTCTTCACGGCGGATCACTCTGGTTCGAGCCAGTCGTAGCTCGAACCAGAGTGATCCGCGCAGCCGTCGCGCCTCTGGCATTCAACTGCGTGACCGTGACGGTCGTTCGCGACGGCAGCGCGATCTTGCTCAGCGAGTTCGGACAGAAACCGATCAACGTAGGCGACGTGATCCTGCTGGCCGCGAACACGCTTTGTGGCGGGGAATCGGAAGAGCAGGTGACCGTCACGACGATCTGCGCGGACACCGACTATGTGATCGACCAGGTGTTCTGGCAGCATGTCGGCCTATTGCAGGATCGACTGGACGCGCAAGACTTCGCCGCCACCATCTATACCGAGCCCGCGCAGATACTTCGCCTCGGTGAAGGTCGGGCCGGTGCGCTCGAGCCCTGGCTGGATGAGCTGGTGGCACTCAGCACTGAGCACCGGCCGGTCGAGAACTTCTACCGGGTGCAGGCGTTGTGGTTCTCCATCGCACACGTGATCGCGCCGTTCATCAGAACGTCGGATACGCGCCTGTCATCGACGCAACGAGCGACGACGTGGCCGGCGGTTCCGCGCGTTCGCCGGTTCTCCCCACTACGGCGAGAGGCACGAAGAGGCGCTGAACTGCTGCGGAGCGATCCAGTTCGGCATTGGTCGGTGGGCGACCTCGCCGCCGAACTGCATCTGTCGAAGTCGCAGGTTGGCCGACTGTTCGTGGATGCCTACGGCAAGTCACCGATCGCCTATCTGACGATGCTACGGACGGAACGGATGGCGCGCCTCATCCGCACGACAGACGATCCGATTTCGATGATCGCCCGCAAGGTCGGCTGGGGCGATCCTGACTTCGCGGCACGTCAGTTCCGCCGCA
Organism: uncultured Propionibacterium sp.; assembly: GCA_937867175.1. Taxonomy (GTDB): domain Bacteria; phylum Actinomycetota; class Actinomycetes; order Propionibacteriales; family Propionibacteriaceae; genus Brooklawnia. The sequence continues at coordinate 10,636 of CALMKG010000334.1, forward strand.
GCATCGGCGTGACGCCCCGCAAGTACCGCTCGATGATTCACGACCGTGCAGCGCAGATGGTTGGCTGACGGCGGTCTTAAAGGCTCGGCCCCTGCCGCACCACGACGTTCGTCCGGTGTTGCTCCGCCGGTGCGTTGTCGGCAGCGATGGCTTGGGCGCGGTTGAGGGCGGCGCGGGCGCGGATGGAGTCGATCTTCTGACTGGTGTTTTCTGGTTCGGTGCCGAGCGGGGTGCTGGTGTCGGTGATCTGATAGCGGTCGCGGTAGGCCGCGACTGTGCGAGCAGCGCGCCACCATGCCGCCTGTTGCTTCTTGTCCTTCGGCACCGTGCCGAGCTTCGCTACCCACGGCTCCTTATCGCTGAGGGCACCGCGGAGCACGCCGTCGGCGCGGGCTTCGATCAGCTCGTGGCGCTCGTCCAGGGCTTGCCGCATGTCCTCGGTCATCTGCCCGCCAGCGTGCGGGATCAATCCGACGATCAGCCTCGGGGACTTGCGAGTGCGGCCTGAGCCAGCGGGCCGGACGGTGGCGCGCGCGACGCGGGCGTGCAGGACGGAGGCGATATCGTCGGCATCGTCCAGGCTCCGCGCGGCGACCAAACGCGGGAGCAGCGCGTCGAGGTCGTGATGGTTGGCCTCGGCGTAGCGCAGCTCGGCCGACAGCGCGCCGTAGGCGTCGGAGCCGAGCACGTCTTCGATCTGCTCGACCGTGAGCCCGGACGCGGCGAGCAAGGTCGCCCAGCGATCGTGCTGAGCGGCTTGCGCGATGGTGTCGTACTCGGCCGCGAGTTGGGCGATCGAGCCCCAGCGGTCTTGCTCGGCGGCGATCGTCTCGTGCGCGGACAGCTCGGCACCGATGTGCTGCAACACGCCGTAGAGGATCGAGCGGGCGGTGATGTTCGGGTTGTCGCCGGGATGCGGCACCGCGTGTTCGACGTCTTCTCGGCCGACGGCGACGTAGGCGTGGTTGCTGTGGGCGCCGCGGGTCATGGAGACGTAGAAGTTCTCCCGCGTGGTGGTGGCGGTGACAACCGCGTGCGCGGTGTCGGTGGTCACGCCCTGGGCGCGGTGCGCAGTGATCGCGTAGCCGAGGTCCAGGTGCTCGGCCACGTAGTCGGCCGGCAGGACGATCCCGCCGCCGAACCTGCGTCCGGCCGGGCGGATGCTGACCGACCCGTCCTCCCGAACCCCGGTGACGATCCAGCGGGCGCCGTTGCGGACCCACGTTCGGCCGTTACGGAGCCGCCGGTCGTTCTCGCGGGTGATGACCAGATCGCCCTCCGAGACCGCGGTGCCGTCGCGCAGCGGCAGTTCGCGGGTGGGATTCACGGTGCCGTCGATGATCCGATCCGCCCGCGCCCTGGCGTTCAGCTCGGTGACGGTCGCGTGGGTCTCGGTGACCAGGATCGACGCGCGCCCGGCGGCAAGATCACGTCGCCATGCGGTGTAGGCGGCGTCGATCATCGCTTCCTCATCGCCCCCGGTGATCCGGCCGTGCTCGATCAGGGTGTCGATCGCCTCGGCGCGTCCGTGGCGGAGCTGGAGCGAAGTGGTCTTCTCCCACTCGTTGGTGAAGCGGTGCAGATCGGTCAGCTCGGGGGCGTCGTCGCGATCGTGCACGAGCATCGCGAAGCTGCCGCCGGCGCCGGGTGATTGGAGCTGGCCCCAGTCGCCGACCAGGAGGACTTTCGCGCCGGCCTTCTCGGCTTCACGGGTGAGCCGATCCAGCGACATCGTTCCGGCCAGGCTCGCCTCGTCGATGATGACGAGCTGCCCGGCCGTGAACGTAGTCCCGTACATGATGTGGTTCTGCCACCACTTCGCCGTGTTCTCGGTAGCGATGCCGAGGTCATCGGCAAGGACCTGCGCGGCGACCGCCGAGGGGGCGAGCCCGATCACCGAGCCGGCGCCGTGCTCCTTCTCCCACGCCCGCCGGAGCCCGTTCATCGCTGTCGTCTTCCCCGCACCGGCCGGGCCGACCAGTACGTCGACCATCCGGCCCGAGACCGCGATCTTCGTCAACACGGCCGCCTGGTCATCACTGAGCATCCGGCCCTTGCTGTCGGGCCGCTTCGTGATTCGTTCGACGCTGGTCAGCGGCACCGTCGGCGCTGTGGTGGTGCGGGCGCGCTCGAGGAGGCGGTCTTCGGCGGCCAGCAGCGCCTCGGAGGAGAACAGCGCGGAGTGTTTCGGACGGAACACGCTCGTGCCGTCCGGCCGGCGGAACGCCGCCGGGCTCGACGCGAGCTCCGGCGGGGTCAGGCGCAGCGACGCGGCTTCGGCGGCGTCTACGATCAGGCCGACGACGGCTTCTCGGTCCTCGATCGACGCGAACCGGTAACTCATCGTCTGCCGCGCCGCCTCGGCCGTGAGGTTCCAGCGATGCCAGGTGGAGCGCTTCTCACCGACCGCAGCCACGACGTCTGCCCCGAGCGAGGCGATCACGTCCAGCGGCATGTCGTCGGCGCGCAGCAGCAGCGGCTCCTCGTTCGCGGTCACGCCGCGCGCCCATGAGGTTGCGTCCACCCCGAGCACCCGCCCGGCCCGTTCCCGCCACGAGGAGGTGAGTTCGGCCAGGGACCGCACCTCCTTCTCCGGCCGGGTGGTGAGCGTGGCCTGGGCGCGGAGCTTCATGATCGTTGCCGGCGACGGCCGCCGCCCATGCTCAGCCACGTAGTTCTCGATGAGCCGGTCGGTCTCGGCGTCGATGTGCCGGGCACGGGTGGAGAACTCCTTGACCAGCGCCTCCGGCACCCCGGTGATCGCCCATGCTGGGTTCCGGTCGCGGCGCCTGTCGCGGGCCTCCCACGAGACGCCGAGCATCCGGGTGAGGTGGTCCGCGAAGACGGCCTCGTGAAGCTCGGAGAGCGCGACGACAGCAGCGTGCATCGGCCGCCCGTCCAGGGCCCGCCATTTGCCGTCGAGGACGGTTTGCACCTTGTTGCTGATGACGACGTGCGTGTGCAGGTGCGGGTCGCCCGCCCGGGAGTCGTAGTGATCGAACGCCGTGGCGATGAGCCCTGCGACGTCGACCTGTGCAACCGCGCCGTCGCGTCCGGTTGCGCCCGTGCGGGTGGCTGCAACCTCCCGCTCCATGAACGCAACCACCTCCGCAACCGCCGCATGATGCGCATCCGCGATCAGCGTCTGCGTCCCGGCATCCGCGACCGCCCAGAGCACGCTTGCGGACTTCGGGATGCTGAACGTGAAGTCGAACCCCGCAACCGCCCGTCGCGCCCCACGCTCGGCCTCCTCCGTCTCGATCGCCGCGACCGCTTCTGCGCGTGAGACTGGCCCGAGGGATGGATCGAGTTCCCCAGTGCGTGCCTCGATCCGCTCGGCCACGGTTCGGTACTCGGGGTACGCGCGGCCAAGCGGTTCCCCGGTGATGGGGTCACGGCCCATACCGACGAGGAGCTGGAGCTGGGCTTCGGAGACCTGATCGCCCACGCTGATCCGCGCGCCGCCGAGTGTGGCGACTCCGGCGCCGAGCCAGCGACCCGGCGGGGTGCCCTCGGCGTTGTAGTAGCGCGTCAGCGGGGTGGACAGCGATCGGTCGCCGTCGCCGGCCGCGACAGTGCGCAGCAGGTACTTGTAGCCGTTACCCGCGCTCATCACCCGCATCGAGACCGTCATACGCAGTAGGTGAGCGCACGGCACGCACGCTGCTTTGCCGTCGTTGCGAGGAAGTGGGCTTGGTCGACATTGGTCGTGAGGCCGCGCAGGGCACGTGAAGGACGGTCGATGCGAGATGATGGAGGCATGTCGTCTCCCTCGGTGCCACTGACCGGATTGCTCTCGGATAGCTCGGTGTGGACGCGCGTCACCGACGGCGAGTCAGGCGCGATTACGCTGCGTCACGTGTCCGGGGAACGGTTCGCCAAGGTCGTCTCCGTTGCTGATGCGAGCACGCTAGAAGATGAGCGCGATCGGATCGAGTGGCTGTCGACCACCGGAATCCCTGGCCCCAGCGTGCTCGACTGGCGCACCACCGAGCACGGGGCCTGCCTCATCACCAGCACGGTCGCGGGCGTCCCGGCTGACCGGCTCGACCCGGCCCATCTCGCGCAGGCATGGCCGTCGATCACCGACACCCTGGTCCGGCTGCACAGCACTCCTGCCAGCACGTGTCCGTACGGCAGGACGCTGCACGAGATGACGGCGCTAGCCCGCGCGACCGTCGCCGAGAACCGGGTCCACACCGAGTTCCTGCCCCAGCACCTCATCGACACCCCGCCCGCAGTGATCCTCGAAAGCTTGGAACGCGACCTCCCGTCCCGCCAGGAACAAGAGGACGCCGACAGGGTGGTCTGCCACGGAGACTTCTGCCTCCCCAACATCCTTATCGACCCCGATACCTCGCTGGTCGCCGGGCTCATCGACCTCGGCCGACTCGGACAAGCAGACCCCTACGCCGACATCGCGCTCCTGCTGGCGAACGCCCGCGAGACCTGGCCCAACGAAGACACCGCCCAACGGGCGGATCACGACTTCGCCTCCCGGTACGGCATCACCCTCGACCCCGACCGCCTGGACTTCTACCTACGACTCGACCCGCTGACCTGGTAGACCATGCTCGGCGTACGCTGAATCCGAAGAAACAAGCCAATCAGGACCAGACTACTTTTGCTCTCCTACGGGGTGCCCTCGGCGTTGTAGTAGCGCGTCAGCGGGGTGGACAGCGACCTGTCGCCGTCGCTGGCCGCGACTGTGCGCAGCAGGTACTTGTAACCGTCGCCGGCCGACATCACGCGCATCGAGACCGTCACCCAGGCCGCCCTTCTCCGTCTGCTCACAAGGTGAGCAGCGGCCCGCTGACGGCGGGCTCAACCTCGATCTGCAAGAGGCGTG
>CALMKG010000335.1 GCA_937867175.1 uncultured Propionibacterium sp.
AATGGCATCAAAAAACAAAACACACTGTTGAGATATCAAACAACAAACACACACCGCGAACTGCACCCTGATCGGGTTGGTTCGAGGGGGTTGTGCGCCTCCTCGGTCCCGGCCGCCTGAGCGTCTCGGTGCGACTTCGAAGGTCTTTTCGCGAGTTCCGATTCTAGCTGCTCGATGGCTGCTTGTCGAGTCCCGCGTGGCCGATCGTCCTGGCCCCGTTGGGGCCGTTCCGCTCGGACAGCACGTTGTACGTTACGCACCGCTGCCGTGGGAGTCAAACCCGGGCGACGAGCGGGTCTCGGTGCAGTCCTGAACCCCTGACCTGCAGTTTTGTGTCATCGACTGGTGTCGACGGCCACGCGTTCTCCAGTGTCGGCTAGGTCACAATCAGGAACGGACGCGGGCGACGGCGAGCGTTCGACGCCCCTTGCGCACGAGCAGGTACCCGCCGGGCAGGACGTCTGCCTGTCTCACGACGATGTCCTCGTCGGTGATCTTCACGTTGTTGAGGTACGCCCCGCCCGACGCTATGGTCCGGCGCGCGGCCGATCGTCCACTCTCGAGTCGGGTCGTCAGGAGCAGGTCGACCATGGTGGTCTCGCCGACGACGGCGGGGCCGCCGTCCAGGTGAGAGACGGCGTCGGCCAGGACCTCGGGCCGGAGGACTCGCAGGTCATCGTTCCCGAAGAGGGCGCGTGCGGCGCGCTCCACGTCGACGGTCGCCTCGGCGCCGTGCACGAGCGTCGTCACCTCGCGGGCGAGGGCGCGCTGCGCGTTCCGGGCCCACGGCTTCTCCCGCACGTCGGACTCCAGCGTTTCGATCTGCTCGCGTGGCAGGAAGGTGAAGACCTTCAGGTAGTGGATGACGTCCGCGTCCTCGGTGTTCAACCAGAACTGGAAGAACTGGTACGGGCTCAGCATGTCGGGAGCGAGCCACACCGCCCCGCCCTCGGACTTCCCGAACTTCGTGCCGTCTGACCTGGTGATCAGCGGCGTGGTGAGGACGTGCACCCCGGTGCCGTCCGCCTTCCTGATCAGGTCGACGCCCGCGATCAGATTGCCCCACTGGTCGTTCCCGCCCGTCTGCAGGGTGCATCCGTAGCGGTGTCTCAACTCGCGGAAGTCGTTCGCCTGGAGGAGGGAGTAGGAGAACTCGGTGAAGGAGATCCCCTCGTCGCTGGCGAGCCGGCGTGCCACCGTGTCCTTCGCGAGCATCGTCCCCAGCCGGAAGTGCTTCCCGATGTCTCGCAGCAGGTCGATGGCGGTGAGTTCAGCCGTCCAGTCGAGGTTGTTCACCAGGCGCGCGGCATTCTCGCCCTCGAAGGCCAGGAATGGCTCGATCTGCGCCCGCAACCGCTCCGTCCACTCGGCGACGACCTCCTTGGGATTGAGGGTGCGCTCCCCCGACGTCCGCGGGTCACCGATCATCCCGGTGGCGCCGCCGACGAGCGCGATCGGCCGGTGGCCGGCGCGTTGGAGGTGGCGCATGAGGACCAGCTGGACGAGGTGGCCGGGGTGCAGGGAGGGCGCAGTGGGGTCGAAGCCGCAGTAGTAGGTGACGGGTCCGGCGGCGAGTGCCGCGCGCAGCTCGTCGATTCCCGTGGTCTGGGCGATGAGCCCACGCCACTGCAGCTCGTCGATCAGGTCCGTCACGTCATCCTCCGTCTCGCGGCTCCTCGCCGCGTCCCGCCCACCGCCGTCCCTCGGCGATCGCGCCGAGGCACGAGTCTAGTTGCTGCGCGACGGCGGCCCTCGCCGTACCCCCACGCGCGGACCGCGACGCCACCGAGCCCTCAGCACTGAGCACGGAACGGACCTGTGGCTCGAGCGACGGGTGGATGGACGCGAACTCGTCGTCCGTGAGCTCCCACAGTTCGATGCCGCGGCCCTCGCAGGTGCGGACGCACGCGCCGGCGATCTCGTGCGCATCTCGGAAGGGCACCCCGCGCCTCACCAGCCACTCCGCCACGTCGGTGGCGAGCGCGAAGCCCTGGGGGGCGAGCGCTGCCATTCGCTCGGTGTGGAACGTGAGCGTCGCGATCATCCCGGTCACCGCCGGCAGCAGGAGATGGAGACTGTCGACGGCGTCGAACACCGGCTCCTTGTCCTCCTGCAGATCCCGGTTGTAGGCCAGCGGCAGACCCTTGAGGGTGGCCAGGAGTCCTGTGAGGTCCCCGATCACGCGGCCGGCCTTCCCGCGCGCGAGTTCCGCGACGTCCGGGTTCTTCTTCTGCGGCATGATCGAGGAACCGGTGGAGTACGCGTCGTGAAGGGTCACGAACCCGAACTCCCGCGTGGCCCAGATGATGACCTCCTCGCTCAGCCGCGAGAGGTTGATCGCGATACTCGCCGTCACGAAGGCGAACTCGGCGACGACGTCCCGCGACGCCGTCGCGTCGATCGAGTTCTCGGTGGGTCCGGCGAAGCCGAGATCGGCGGCGACGCGATCCGGATCGAGACCCAGCGAGGACCCGGCGAGCGCTCCGGCACCGTAGGGTGAGAGGGCGGCGCGGTCGTCCCAGTCCCGCAACCGGTCGACATCGCGGAGCAGCGGCCACACGTGCGCGAGCAGGTGGTGCGACAGGAGGACGGGCTGGGCGTGCTGCATGTGCGTGCGTCCCGGCATCACCGCGCCGAGATGCGCCCGAGCCTGACCGGAGAGCGCCTCGGCGAGGCCGAGCACCTCATCCGCGAGCAATCTCGCCTCGTCACGCAGGTACATCCTGATGAGGGTCGCGATCTGATCGTTGCGGGAACGGCCGGCCCGGAGCTTCCCACCGAGTGTGCCCGCGCGTTCCAGCAGCCCGCGCTCAAGGGCCGTGTGGACGTCCTCGTCCGCTGGGACCGCGGAGAACTCGCCGGCGGCCACGTCGGCGTCGAGCCGGTCCAGAGCGCGGAGCATGTCCTGGACCTCGACCTCGTCGAGCAGACCGGCGCGTGCCAGGACGCGTGCGTGCGCCCGCGACCCCTCGATGTCGTACCGGGCGAGCCGCCAGTCGAAGTGGGTGGAGAGGCTTAGTGCGGCGAGGGCATCGGCTGGGCCGTCCACGAAGCGCCCGCCCCACAGGCTGGTGGGCTGGTCAGTCATGATCCACCTCCGGGAGTGTCGCGTTCGCGGCGCGGCGGACCTGCCTGGCGAGGCGGCTCGCATCGTCGTCCGTCCGCATGATGATCAGCACGGTGTCGTCACCCGCGACGGATCCGAGCACGGTGGGGAGGAACGACTGGTCGAGCGCGGCCGCGAGGTACTGGGCTCCTCCCGCGGGGGTGCGCAGCACCACCAGGTTCCGGGTGTGTTCCACCGTGATCACCAGTTCATCGCACAGCTTCTCGAACCTGGCGGCGAGCTGCTCCGGCCTGGAGGGCACGCGTGCCCCCTGGATGACGCCGCCTGCTCCTTCCGGTGGCACCGCGTAGACGAGGGACCCGTCCGGGGCGCGCACCTTCTGGGCGTTGATCTCCACGAGGTCGCGGGACAGCGTCGCCTGGGTGGTCTCGATCCCGGCATCGGCGAGGAGGCGCGCGAGTTCGGCCTGGGACGCCACCTGCTGGGTCGCGAGGATCCGGGCGATCCTCACCTGGCGCGCGGCCTTGGTGCGGATCGCGAGGGTCTCCTTCTCCACGACACCTCCCCGCTCGCACTCGGATGCAACCGCATAATATGCAGCTGGTCGAATCCTACCCGGTCGCCGGCGGCGCCCCTCATTCAGACGGCGGTGTCCAGGCGTCACCTATCAACAGCGTGACGAGGTGATGGGCCGTCCGGCGGACGTCGCGCTTCTCGGAAATGGCGGTCACCGCGGCGCCGTCGACGACGGCGATCACGAGGTCAGGGGGGATCCTGCAGCCGATGCGGCGCAGCACGCGGCCGAGCGCGTGGTCGAGCCGCCGCCGCCCGGCGTGGTACGAGACGGCGATCGGTTCCGCCGTCGCGGCGGCGAGGAGTTGCCGGTAGTGGTTGTCGAGGGACGTGTCGGCTGGCAGGCACGCGCGCAGGATCGCATCAACCGCGTCGGAGAGCCTCGTGGGGACGCCGTCACGCTCCACCGCGTCGGCGACAGCCTCGGCCCGCTCCGCCCACCGCTTGATGTTGACCTTGCCCGCCTCGGCGAGCAGTTCATCCAAGCCGGAGAAGTAGTACGTGGTGGCCGAGAGGGAACACTCGGCGCGGGCCGCCACCGCACGGTGGGTCACGGCTCCCGGGCCCTCATCACGGATGATCTCCGCCGCGGCCTCGATGATCGCCCTCCGGCGCTCTCGACCCTTGGACTGGCGCGTCACCACCCCTGCCATCGGCACCTCGATTCACTCTTGCTCGACGTTTCGATCCTAGCGTTTCGGCACCCCACACCCATGTACTCCTTCTGCACACGGCACGGGGGGCGCACCTTCCGGCGCGCCCCCCTGGTGGTGTCAGACGAGGGTGGGGTCCTCGACCTGGTTCGGGAAGTAGTCCTCGC
>CALMKG010000336.1 GCA_937867175.1 uncultured Propionibacterium sp.
CTGGCACCAAACCCTCACCGGGGCACAATGCCGGGCCATCGTCGACTGGCTGCACAGCCGCGGCCTGGAGTTCTATCTGGAGACCAACGCGGGGCTGTTCGCCAGCGAGGACTTCGAGCGGGCTGCCACCCCCGTGATGGCCCTGTACTCGGCGCGCAAGGGCCAGCCAGCTCCAGCGACGGCCAGCGCCGGTTTCCACGGCATGGTTTTCGGAGCTGAACTGTACCGCGACGACGTCAACAAGGTGAGCTACATCCTGGCGTCCTACGCCGATCATCTTGCGGCCACCGAGGCCTTCCCCGGGCTGCAGCACGGCACTTGGGGTGGCCGGGACGCCGAGGCGTTGTTCGGTGACATCGGCCCCAGCGGGATCACCAAGGCTCATGCCGTGGACGCGCTGCTGGATCACCTGCAGGCCGACCGCGCCGACACGATCGCCTTCGGCGATGCGAGCGTCGACATCCCGATGTTCCAGGCGTGCGCGGTGGGGGTCGCCATGGGAAATGCCAGCGACGACCTCAAGGCACTGGCCACCCTGGTGACCGGTGATGTCGAGGCTGACGGGCTGGCCGACGCATTTCGCGATCTGGGCCTGGCTGCGGACGCCACCCCCACGGTCGTATCGCCAGATTGACCCGCCCGCTTCGCACCAGGCAGCGGCGTCCCGCGACGAAGCGCCCCCCGCTTCCGCATTCAGGCCATGATTGGCAGTGAACGACGCCTTCTGAACGAAGAGGTTCCCATGAAGCGACGTACGCTGTGGCTCCTGTTGGCGGTCATGTCGATCCCGGCGCTGTGCTTCGCCCCCGCCGTCCAGACTGCTCGCGCCGAAGACCCCCATATCGTCGATACGAAATGTTCATGCGGCGACGGTCGCCGGCTGCAATACCTGGCCAATGCAGACGGGAGCATGTACGACCCGTACGTACTTTGGGCCATGGGCGTCGAGAACAGTGACGACGGCGGGTGCTACTGGGATTGTCTCGAGGCCTGTGGGTGCGATCGTTACGACCTGGACTGCAGCCACAGCTGCATCATCGGAGAGCGCCCCGTACCGCCACCGGCCACGCAGACCCGTGAACGCACGCTATCGATGGTTGGCTACGACGGGACGGACACCAAGCACCTGCCATTGACCTTCGTCGTCGAAGCCAAGGAGGATGGGCGGGCACTGGCGCACGAGGATGTCGGTTTCAGGTTCGGCGGCGACGTGCAGTGCCTGGCCGACCAATATGCGACGTGGGACGCCGAATCGCGAACCTGGCAACCCTTGACGCAGAACTTGGCGGCGGACCAGACCCTCCTCGCAGCCACGGACGCCAACGGTCAACTGGTACTGCGCACCGTGCTGGATTTCGGCCGCATGGGGCTGTTCGGAAAGAAGTTGCCCTGCACCATAGAACTGCGGGCTGCCATCCGGGCCGCGTCCGGTGACAGCATCATCGAGCAACGCACCCAGACCACGATTCGCCATCCCGTGTTCATCAGCGACATCTTCTTCAAATCCGGCAACGACCCGGTCTATCCGGGCAACAGCCGTTGGATCAGGACCCGACTGCTCGACACCTTTCCCTTCTGGCAGCATACGATCGACGGCTACGGCACCAAGGTGGCCGTCGGGGAATCGTACCGGGCCTATCCGAACCCGCGGGATATCAACAGCCGGATCTACCTACGGGCCCCCGACGCACACGAGACCGACTGGGTGAGCTTCCAGCCGCCAAGCAGCCAGACCGACTACTTCTACCCGGTGAGCGGTGGCACGAGCCTGCTGATCAGCCTGGGGGATCCCCCGAACACCCTGTGTGGCACCTGTCAAGCTGCCATGAGTGAGGGGGACGGGATCGCCGTGGCGGTGTTGTGGGCAGATGGCACGCGAGGTCTGTTCGCCCAGACACTCGAAACCGAGAGGTTCGCGTGGGTGACCTTCGGAGACGGCTCCCACTACGGGGCGACCACCAGTGAGGTAGCTGGGTGGGACCGGTTCGCCGTGAACCAGGCGTGCGATGTGCTGATCAAGGCGGGCGCGGTCGGGACTGCGACGTGGCTCGGCGGCCCCGCGGCTGGGGCGTGGACGGCGCTGCTCGTCGACACTTGGCAGACCACCAGCACCATCGCCGAACTCGTCGAGATGGGACGCAGCAAGAAGCTGATCGTCTTCCGCAGTGAGGCGTCGGTCACCTCGGCTGTGGACGGCACCATCACCCTCTACAACTTCTCCGGGGCGCCCAGCGTGCTGGACGACGCGGGAAACGAGGTCTTGGCGGGGGAGGGTGAGGCGGTCACCTTCACCTATGAGGGGCCAATCCAACCCGCCACGGCGCAGGACCCGCCCGCGGCCGCTCAGCTGCTGCAAGATGCGCTGTCGGCCGAACCCGGGCCTGAGTCCGTTCCAGTGTCATCCGATCTGCCCGTGACATCACCGGACGCGCCGATGGCGGACGTCCCCTGGGTGCCGCTCGCCGTCGGTGCGGCTGGACTCCTCGGAGTCGGGGCGCTGGCCGTTGCCATCAAGCGGTCACGCCGGCCAAGGCAGCATGGACCGGTCCGCTGTCTGCAGTGCGGAAGCCCCGCGCAGACCGGGGCCAGGTTCTGCGGAAACTGTGGGCGTCCCCTGCGGTAGCGGCTGCTCGAAGGAGAAGACCTGTGCCCGGCTGTTGCGCTTGGAGATCGACGTCCTCGGCCCG
>CALMKG010000337.1 GCA_937867175.1 uncultured Propionibacterium sp.
CGGATGGACTTGAGTCGGGCGATCACCTCGGCGCACTAGGGCAGCGGGACACTGGCAGGAGTCAACGACCGCGGCCCGTGATCAGGAAGGAGATCGTCATGGAGAGACTGCCGAAACCGGCGACGGGTGAGGAACCCGCCGGAGCAGTTCACCGCAGACGTGTGGCAGACGATCTACACCCCGCCCGGTCAGGAGCACTGGCACGACGCCACGCCTGAGGACTTCATGGAACACCTCGCGGTGACCGAGAACGGCGACGCCCCCGCTACGACCACGAACTGGCACGAGCACGTCGCCGACGAGGGCTACTACCGCCCCTGAACAGCACGCCCCGATCCCGTGATCCGGGAACGGGCGACAGGAACCGTATGGAAGGAGACTCCCGTCAAGCGTGGAGTGATCATGTATGCACCCGGTGATGTCCGGGTCGAAGACCGCGATAAGCCGGTCATCGAAGAACCCACCGACGCCATCATCCGGGTCGTCGCGGCATGCGTGTGCGGCTCGGACCTGCACCCCTACCGGGGCGTCGAGCCCGTGGACGGACCGACCCCGATGGGCCACGAGTACGGCGGCGTGGTCGAGGAGACCGGCGACGACGTGACGACCGTGAAGCCCGGTGACTTCGTCGTGGGCTCCTTCTGGGCCTCGGACAACACCTGCGAGATCTGCCAGGCTGGCTACCAGTCCCGCTGCGTCCACGCCGCACTGATGGGCACGCTCGGCGCGCAGGCCGCATCACCTACGGCACCCCGACGTTCATCTGGTCAGTCGTCACTGGCGGAGACCTCCACGTTCGCCCGTACAACGGGAAGGGGTCTCGCTGGTACCAGTCGGCCCTGGCGCAAGGTGGCGGACGCATCCGTATCGCCGGTACCGAGTACGAGGTGGAGTTCGCCCCCGCGGACCCGACCGTCTTCCAGGCCGTGGACGAGGCCTATCGAGCCAAGTATGCGGGCAGCCCCTATCTGGCTCCGATGATCGCCGAAGGCCCCCGTTCGGCCTCCGTGCGGGTCATGCCAAGGCGGGACTGATCCACCGGCTGCCGGCGGATGACCCAGCCACCCCGGTTCTGCGCATTGCGCGGGGAACGGGGCGTAGCCCTATTTGATTCCAGAAATGAAAGAAGGACCCGTGATGTCCGTGCAGCTCAGCGGTGCCAGCCGCCTGTTCCCGATCATCGGAGACCCGATCATCTACGTCGAGTCGCCCGCCTCACTCACCCGCACCCTCACCGAGCGGGGGCATGAGGGCGTCTGCGTGCCCATGCAGGTCGCAGACGGGGATCTCGATGCGGTGATGGCGGGGCTGACGGTGACGGGCAACGTCGACGGCATCCTCGTGACCATGCCGCACAAGCACGCCGCCTTCGCCTACTGCGTGACCAGCTCTGATCGCGCCCGCCGCCTTGGCGCGGTCAGCGTCATCCGCCGGAACTCCGACGGCACCTGGCATGGCGACATGCTCGACGGCCTCGCCTTCGTGAAGGCCCAGCAGGACCAGGGGGCGGACATCGAGGGCAAGCGGGCTCTGTTGTTCGGCGCCGGTGGCGCGGGCAGCGCCATTGCCCTCGCTCTGCTCGATGCGGGTGTGGGCGAGCTCGTTATCCACGACACCGATGAGGCCCGCGCCGATGCCGTTGTGGAGCTGGCTGGTGAGGACCAGCGGGATCGGGTCAGCGCCGGGGGCGATGACCCGCGTGGCTTCGACCTGGTATTCAACGCGACACCGCTCGGGATGGACGACAACGACCCGCTCCCGGTCGACACTGCGCTGCTGGAATCGTCGACGTTCGTCGGGGACGTGATCGCCGGTCACGGCACGACCGGGCTGATCACTGCCGCACAGGCTGCTGGCTGTCAGACCGCTACCGGCGGGCACATGGTCGAAGCCGTCCAGGACCTCATGGCCGACTTCCTGCTCGGCGCTCGGCGCTAGAGGCAAAACAGGACCTGGCGGTTCTTGGTTCGTCCGTCTCCGCCCTGCCGGTCACAGCTGCGGCCGGCACCGCAACTGACGCATAGGAGTCGACTTTGCGAGGTCGTGGCGACCAGTGGAGGACAGCGCTTCGCCTCACGCCTCCGCGGTGGCTGTCACCGTCGTCCCGAGACCGACGACTGATGAGACCGCTGCGATCGCGATGGCCTTGTCCTGCTCACCCCGGCCACCGCTGACCCCGACCGCTCCGACGACCTGGCCATCGACGAAGAGCGGCACACCGCCACCGAGCAGCATCGTGCCCTCGACCGCTGTCGTGAGCATCGCAACCCCATCAGGACCGAACCGTTTGTGCGCTTCCTCGAAGAACTCATCTGTCGGCACCCGATACGCGACGGCAGCGTAGGCCTTCTTCCTCGCCACCGCAGGAGCCTGCGGCCCCGAACCATCCATGCAGAACGTCGCCAACTCCTGACCGACATCACCCACCACAGCGATCGCCACCGCCAGACGCTCTCTGGCAGCGCTCTCCGCCGCCGCTTCAACGAGTTGAAGGGCAGCTCGGCCCGTCAGCCGTTGGACAGAACGTGTCGGAGGCAGTCCGTCGATCATTCATCCAGCCTAGATGAATGAGTCCAAGGGGTCAGTGGTCGTAGGCGGTCAGTGATGGGGAGC
>CALMKG010000338.1 GCA_937867175.1 uncultured Propionibacterium sp.
TCCACTCGCGCAGGTACTTGAGGGGAAACCGCTTCGCCTGTTCGTACTGAGCAGCAAGTCGATCGGTCTCCGCGAGGCGGGCGAGGTCCTCACGGTAGCCCGCCTCGAAGCGGTTCCAGATGCGAGCCGGAATCCCCGTGACCCGCTCCAGTCCCAACGCGACGGTCGCCGACAGTGGCGCCTTCCCAGAGAGCAGCTCCGAGACATGCTTCGGCGTCACGTCAAGGCGGCGCGCAAGCTCAGCGGCGTTGATATCCTGATCGTCCAGCCACTCCTCGATGTGGTCACCTGGAGATACGGCGTAGTCGTGGATGATGGTCATGTCAGCTCCTCTCAGTGATAGTCGACGATCTCGCGGATGAGAACGATCGTGATGGTGGTTTGGTCAGGCTCGATGATGAGTCGCCAGTTGGCTGTCAACCTGCCAGACCACTGCCCGGCACGATCACCCTTCAGCTCCTCCCACTTGCCCGCAATGAACAACAGGTCGCCAAGCTCCGCGACTCGCCGAAGCTCGTCAAGGCGCAGCCGCAGTGCCTTCGCCCGCTGGGCACCAAGCTTCCGCTGCATGTAGCGTCCGTCGGTGCACTGACGCGCCAGCTCGTTGTCCGCATACCTCAACTCCATGATGTTACCTAAATCGTAACACTCTTGCGTGGGTTCGGGTAGCTCGACTCACTCATCACCAGACTCCACTCCAGC
Source organism: uncultured Propionibacterium sp. (assembly GCA_937867175.1). GTDB lineage: Bacteria > Actinomycetota > Actinomycetes > Propionibacteriales > Propionibacteriaceae > Brooklawnia. The sequence continues at coordinate 703 of CALMKG010000338.1, forward strand.
AGCAAGCTCCTCATCGAGCTGCCCGTCGAAGCCCGCCGCAAGGTCAACGCCCGCCGCGGGAGCATCCGGCAGGGTCGCCGCCACCGCACGCACGTCCACCTGCCCAGTCACCACATCGGCGGCCAGCCGGGTACGGAACTCCTGAAGGAGAGCGATCTCGCGACGCGTCTTGTCGGCTGCTGTCTCGGCAGCGAGCGTGATCGCGGTGATCTCCGCAACGAGTGATCGCTGCGCCTCAACGCTCGGCACTGCAACTCGCATCCATCCGATATCGTCCATGTTGAAGTGTCCAACGGTTGAACCCTGAGTCGCCAACGAGATCCTGCGTCGCGGCAGCCCAGCGTAGATCTGATGCACCAAGAACTCTGGGTCGATGATGTCCTGACGTACCTGCATCAGCACAGTGCGCTGACCGAGCGCCACCGGACGGCCCTCCGGGATGACTGCAGCTTCACCAACTGGGGCCTCTCTGGTAAAAATCACATCACCGGGCTGCGGGACCGCTCGCTTGGTCCACGCGTCGTAGGAGGCGGGATCGGTTGTATAGGCGCCAGACCAATCGATCTCCCCGGACTTGATGGCGGACGTTCGAAGGACCCAGTGCTCGCCGCCTTCGGTGTAGGGCGCGGTCTTGTGCTCACAATCCACGAGTCGCCGAAGTACGTGCCGGAGTTCTCGACTTCCGTGGCTGATTCCGTCCAATACGTGAACCGCGACGGTCCGCTTCTGCTCTTCGAGGAGCGCGATGAGGCGGCGTTTGGCGGTGATGGCGCTGTCGATGCGGGCGTTCGCATAGGCGAGGTACTTCACGATTGCCGCCTGCTCCGCGGCAGACGGGAGCCGCACTTCAATGTTGCGCATGCGGGGGATGTCCAAGTCCCATTGCCCGATTCTGACGCCGTCCGAAGCAGCAGCGAACTTCGCGACGTAGGGCTTGCTGCGAAGAAGGTACTCGCCGAACCCTGGCACCGCGAAGTCCGCGCTGAACACGAAGTAGGCGGGGCTGACGATGCCGTCTACTGGAGCGAGTCCGAGCGATCCTTGCCACGCCTTCATTTTGTTGATCACAAGGTCACCCTGTCGTGCGACCTTGTAGTTCGTGAGGTCTTCAGGAATGACGTTGTGGTTGTCATCCTCCGCCGAGCGAACGAAGACCCCGCGCTCCCGCGCCACCGTGAGCAGCGGCAGATCAGCGCGGTTCCTCTCGCTGCGAGCGACCAGCATCGAACGCAACGACCGAGCCTGCCACTCTTGCGCGCGGTAGGTTCGCGGGATGCGGAACAAGCCAGTCATCGGCCACCACCCGCGTCTTCGGCGATGCGCAGTAGATCGTCGGGGTTCCAGATTTGCTTGGCGATGTCGCGGTAGAGGTTGCCGCGTTCCACAAGGTCGGCTGCCTTGAACTTGGCATAGGGCTTGAACGGGAGGCCTGCATGCTTGATGAAGGCGAGGAAGCCGGGGTTCTTCTCGTAGCTGAGCGGGTGGAGGCTTGCGGCGAGAAGGTTCTCCTTGAAGTAGTGAGGGAGTTTCGACTCGTAAGGGTCGTCGTTGTAGCTGGCGTTGAACTGCTTGGGGAGCAGGAGCAGGCCACCGATGCGGTTGCGATGACGCGCGAAGTCAGTTTCATGGGCAAACTCGTCGGCGTGCTGGTCGGCGTGGTCGGCCCAGATGTGTTCGACCTCGTATTTCACCTTCGCCCCATTGGTCAGTTCGATGTAGTTCGATGCCTGACCAGAACTGACGGTGATGTGGTCTGTGATCCGAGCGAGAATCTTGTGGAGCTGCCCGCGGTTCTGCTGATGTACTGCGAGGTCGTTGTTGGAGTCGAAGGTCTCGTCGTTCCTCAGAAGAGAGTCCCGCAACGTTGTGGCGAGTCGCTCTACTTCCAGACCGCGGATGTCGCGCATGATGTTGAACATCGCGTATTGCATCGTCGAGTATGCAGTTGAACGGTAGTTCCAGATACGCCACGCCAACATAATGTCGGCGTATCGGCCGACCATTTCCAGCTTCGTGTCGAGGGTCGCTGCATTGTCATCGACTCGGAGCGGCGCGAGCAGAAGCTGGTTCTGCAGGGTGAAGCCGTGGTCGGCGTTGAAGCGGATGAAACGCAGCGGGCCGTCGTACTGGAATGCCCCGGTCGAAGCATCGAGGATGCGCGCATACTGCTGGCCGTAGAACTCAAGGTCCCGAGCGACGAACTGGTAGAAGCCGTCTCGCGAGTTCAATCCGATTTGGTCACGCGCACCGCGAAGCCACCGGTGGAACTCCGTGCCGATCCGATCCCAGTCCTCCGGCCTCGCTCCCCTCTTGCGTTCACGAATCTTGGTGGCGTACTGGCTGCGGAGCCAGGTCTTGAGGAAGTCGGAACTTGCATCCTCATCACGCTCGTCCAAGCCGCGAAGCCGCTTGCGCCATAGATCGTTGGCCTTGGTGCGCGGCTTGCCTTCCTCCATGTTCGCGAGCAGATACCCTTTGAGCATGTCGGCCGGGGTGAGTTTGAGGCCGCGGTCGTTCATCGTCTCGAAGATGGCGTAGGCGTCGTCATCGCTGTACGCGGTGATCTGTACCAGTTGAACGCGATCCTTGAGCCAGTCGATGAAGTAGGGCAGCGCGTCTGTTTTCAGCTCTTCCGGGAAGAGCGCATCCAGTTCTGAGTACCTCGCTACGAGGGTATGGACGGACTCTGCGGCATCGGCAGGTGGCTCGTACTGGCCTGACTCGAACAACCCCTCCATGCAGTCGTTGCGGTCAGGCACATCCAGGTTGAAGGACTTCTCGCCGAACTTCTCGGAGTAGATCAGTTCGTCGATGTTCACGACCTCGCCCCGACCTTCCTGGAGCCTACGCAAGTAGGTCAGGAACAGGGTCAGACTCGTGAGGCGTTGCTGCCCATCTACGACGAACGGTTGACTGCCCTTTTGAGAGATGATGATGGACCCGAGGTAGTAGCCGGGGTATTTGGCAACGTCTTTTCGCGCATGATCAGGCTCATACAGGGCGAGGAACTTCGCAGTCAGGTCGGAAACAAGTTCGGCAATCTGTTTCG
>CALMKG010000339.1 GCA_937867175.1 uncultured Propionibacterium sp.
GGCTGCGGCACGTGCACCTGACCGACGGCACCGGCAGCGCCAAGGACGAGCACCTGGTGCCCGGGCGCGGGGTGATGCGGGCCGCGGAGTTCCTCGTCCACCTGTCGGAGACGGACTTCGCCGGAAACGTGGTGCTCGAGATCAACACGCGTCGGTGTACGACGCGCGAGGAGCGGTTGGCGGACCTCACCGAGTCGCTGGAGTTCGCGCGGGAGCACCTGTCGGTCAACGTGGGCTGAGTGGTTCGGCCCGATAGCTGACTGGTCCTCGCTAGGGTCGTGCGCATGGTGGGGTTCGATCGTGGCGTGCCAGGGGTGTGCGCGTGAGCAGCCTGGGCAACTTCGTGTGGTCGATCGCCGATCAGCTCCGGGGGGTCTACAAGCCTCACCAGTACGGCGGCGTGATCCTGCCGTTCACCATCCTGCGTCGCCTGGACTGCATCCTCGAGCCCAGCCGTGACCAGGTCCGAGCGCTGGCCAAGGCGTACGACGGAGGCGCGCTCGACGCGCGGGTGCGGCGGAAGACCGGGCTCCGGTTCTACAACACCAGCGAGTTCGACTTCGCCACGCTGCTGGCCGACCCTGAGGGCCTGCGGTCGAACCTGATCCATTACATCAACCGGTTCAGCGCCAACATCGACGTGTTCGAGCGGTTCAAGTTCGAGAACGAGATCGCCACCCTCGACGAGAAGGCCCGCCTCTACCTCGTCGTCTCGAAGTTCGCCGAGGTCGACCTGCACCCCGACACGGTGCCCAACGCCGAGATGGGCGACCTGTTCGAGGAGCTGATCCGCAAGTTCGCCGAAGCCTCCAACGAGGAGGCCGGCGAGCACTACACGCCCCGCGACGCCATCCGGCTGATGGTCGACCTGCTCTTCGCCGAGGACAACACCACCCTGCTGGAGCCCGGCGTCGTCCGCAGCATCTACGACCCGACCGCGGGCACCGGCGGCATGCTCTCGGTCGCCGACGAGCGGCTGCTGGAGCGAAACCCCCAGGCACGCCTCGCGCTCTACGGCCAGGAGATCAACGACCAGTCGTACGCGATCTGCAAGTCCGACATGCTCGCCAAGGGCCAGGACCCCTCGAACATCCAGCTCGGCGACACGCTGATCGATGACAAGTTCGCCGGGCGCACCTTCGACTTCTGCATGTCCAACCCGCCGTACGGCGTGGACTGGAAGGCCGCGAGCGAGTCGGTGAAGTCCGAAGCGGCCGCGATGCCGCAGGGTCGCTTCGGCCACGGGCTGCCGCCGATCTCCGACGGCCAGATGCTGTTCCTCACCCACCTGGCGAACAAGATGCGGCCCAGGCACGAGGGCGGCGGCCGGGCGGGCATCGTCCTCAACGGCTCACCGCTGTTCAACGGTGCCGCCGGGTCGGGCCCGTCCGAGATCCGCCGGTGGCTGCTGGAGTCCGACCTGGTCGACGCGATCGTGGCGCTGCCGACGAACATGTTCTTCAACACCGGCATCGCGACCTACATCTGGATCCTCGACAACGCCAAGGCCTCGGAGCGCAAGGGCAAGGTCCAGTTGATCGACGCGACCGGCTTCTGGACCAAGCTCCGCAAGAACCTCGGCGCCAAGGGCCGCGAGGTCGGCGCGGCCGACCGCGAGCGCATCCTCAAGCTGTATGACGCTCCCTCCGATGTGGACGGCACCGACACCGAGCGCTCCAAGACCTTCGACACCGCTGAGTTCGGCTACTGGACCATCACCGTCGAAAGGCCGCTACTCGATGCGTCCGGAGCGGTTGTCACCGACGCGAAGGGTCACCCGAAGCCGGACACCAAGCTGCGCGACACCGAGAACGTGCCGTTCACCTACGTCGGGGGAGTGGACGCCTACTTCAAGGCCGAGGTGCTTCCGCACGTCCCCGATGCGTGGATCGATGTGAAGAAGACCAAGGTCGGCTACGAGATCCCGTTCACCCGGCACTTCTACAAGTACGTCCCGCCGCGGCCACTCGCCGAGATCGACGCCGACCTCGAAGCCCAGGTGGCCAAGATCCTGACTCTCCTGCGGGAGGTGGAGGAGTGACGTTGGCTGTGCGCTACCCCGAGTATGTCGCTGTCAACCGGCGGTTCCTGAAGGAACTCCCCACTGGCTGGGGGGTGTCCCGGCTGCGTTACCTGTGCCGGATTGGAACAGGCACCGGGGACACCATCAACGCCGACCCCGATGGCCAATTCCCGTTCATCGTTAGGTCGCCGGACGTCTTGCGCGCTGTGACTTACGATCATGACGGCGAAGCCATCTTGACCGTGGGTGATGGTGCCGTGGGGGAGGTTTTCCACCACATCACGGGTCGATTCCTCGCACATCAGAGGGTCTACGTGCTCGATGGGTTTCAAGGCGTGGAGCCGAGGTTTTTCTTCTTCTACTTCTCGGCGCTCTTTCGATTCATGGCACGGGACGGCTCGGCCAGGACAACGGTGGACTCGGTTCGGCGTTGGATGCTCACCGACCTGCCTGTGGCGCTACCTCCTGAAGACGAGCAGCGACAGATCGCCAGGTTCTTGGATAGTGAGACTGCCCAGATCGACGAACTCATCGCCGAGCAGCAGCGCCTCATCGTGTTGCTGAAGGAACGTAGACAATCGCTAATCACCAGGGTTGCGGGTCGCGGGCTGCGGTCCGAGGTTGAGTTCAAGGAGAGTGGCCTGTTCTGGTGCAGTGAGGTCCCGGCACATTGGGTTGTCGCGAACATCCGCAAGTTCGCAACGATGAAGACTGGCCACACCCCGAGCCGTACGAACCCCGAGTATTGGGTCGACTGCGATACCCCGTGGTTCACGCTCGCTGACGTATGGCAGCTACGCGACGGCAAGCGGACGTATCTGGGCGAGACAGCGAACAACGTCAGCGAGGTTGGACTCGCGCACTCGTCCGCCGAGTTGCTACCGGCCGGCACCGTCGTTCTGTCACGAACGGCTTCTGTGGGATTCAGCGGGGTGATGCCTATTCCGATGGCAACCAGTCAGGACTTCTGGAACTGGATTCCGATGGAAAGGCTAGACGCGACCTACCTGATGTGGGTCTTCCGGGCAATGCGTGATGAGTTCGCATCGTTGATGATCGGATCGACCCACAAGACGATCTATCAACCAACGGCAGCGGCGCTCCGGATCCCAGTTCCGCCCATGGACGAGCAGCTCCGGATCGCGGCGCACCTCAGCGAGCAGACGTCGAAGATCGACACGCTGATCGCCGAGACCGAGCGGTTCATCGAGTTGTCCAAGGAGCGCCGTTCGGCCCTCATCACGGCGGCCGTGACCGGCCAGATCGACGTCAGGAGCGTGGCATGACCATCAAGCTCAGCAAGCTCACTCCGGTAGATGTGCGGAAGGTATGGGCGCATGAGGCCCACGGCTTCACCCCGTGGCTCTTGGCCAACGCCGAGGCGCTGGGAGAGGCGCTCGGGATCGACCTGGAGCTGACCGCTGCCGAGCATCGGGTGGGCGACTTCTCACTCGATCTGCTCGGCACGGACGGGAAGGGTCGCACCGTCATCGTGGAGAACCAGCTGCAGAAGTCCGACCACGACCATCTCGGCAAGCTGCTGACCTACGCCGGGGGCACCGATCCGGCGGTGATCGTGTGGATCGCGCCGCGCTTCAACGAGGCGCATCGCGCCGCGATCGACTGGATCAACGAGCGCACAGACGACGACACCCAGTTCTTCGCCGTCGAGATCGCGGCCGTCAAGATCGACGACAGCTTGCCGGCGCCCCTGTTCAATGTGGTCGCCAAGCCCAACGGTTGGTCCAAACAGGCCCACGCTGAGAAGTCCGCGGCCCTGTCGGCCAAGGGGGCGGCGTACTCGGCATTCTGGGCGGAGTTCTTCGACCGCATCCATGCCAAGCACCCGGGCTGGACCAACGCGAGGGGCCGAACCCCGGACAACTGGGTCACGCTGCCGTCGGGGCGCTCTGGGCACCAGCTCAACTGCGTGTTCACCCAGGCTGGACCGCGCGTCGAGTACTACATCGACGTGGGTGACAGTGAGGCCAACCTGGCCGAGTTCGCGAAGCTCGAGTCGCGTCGCGACCTGCTCGACGCCAAGTTCGGTGCGGCATTGGCCTACGACCGGCTGGAGAACAGACGGGCGTGCCGCATCCACTACGACCGGGCCGGTGGGGATGTGCTCGCCACCGATGAGCACGAGGCCTACCTCGCCTGGTTCGTCGAGATGATGGAGCGGCTGCGCGCCGCCGTGCTCGACGTACGCGCGATCGCCGACGCCGCATCCTGACGAGCGGATCGCGTGACACGACGAAGGTCCAACTTGTCCTACCGGTCGTCCTACCACCCGCGTAGGATGCCGGCATGGCGAGAGTGAAGCGCTCTGTCTCCCTCTCGGGAGAGTTGGCGGCTCAGATCGACGCGGCGGCGGCAGCTTCCGCGACGTCGTTCAGCGCGTGGCTCGCGGAGAGCGCCGCGCATCGGCTCCGAATGGAGGCCGGCCGTCAGGCACTGGCCGAGTGGGAGGCGGAGAACGGCTCGCTCACCGAGACCGAGCGCCGAGAGGCCAAGGTCCGGGTGGCGCGGATGCTCGGGCTCGACCAAGACAAGCAGACCGCCTAGCCGATGGGTGTCACATACGACACCGGCGCCTTGGTCGCCGGCGAGCGCAACGATCGCCGGATGTGGGCCATCCATGCGGAGCTGCTCGCGCTCGAGATCGCACCCACGGTGCCCGCTCCGGTGCTCGCGCAGGCGTGGCGTGGCGGCGCGCGACAGGCCTCGCTCGTCCGCTTGCTCCGGCAATGCGGCGTCGAGGACATGACCGAGGCGCACGCCAAGGAGGTCGGGCTGGTGGCGGGTTCGTCGGGCAGCTCCGACGTGGTCGACGTCGCCGTGGTCGTCGGTGCGCGACGGCGCCGCGACTCGGCCATCGTCACCGCCGACCCCGACGACCTGAGGGCGATCGCCGAGGCGGCAGCGTTCGCCGTACACCTGGAAGTCGTCTGAGCCCATGGCCGACTACAACGAGATCAAGTTCGAGCAGGAGATCGCGGAGCACCTCGCCGCTCACGGCTGGTGGTACTCACCGAACGACAGCGGATACGACCGCGAGCGCGCGCTGTTCCCCGAGGACGTCTTCGGGTGGCTCGCCGACACCCAGCCCGATGAGCTGGCCAAGGTGCTCAAGCGAGACACGGCGACCGAACGCGCTCAGCTGCTCGACCGGCTGGTGAAGGTGCTGGACACGCCGCTGGAGTCCGGCGGCGGCACGCTGAACGTGCTGCGCAAGGGCTTCGCGCACATCGCCGCACGGTTCGACCTGTGCCAGTTCAAGCCGGAGTCGACGCTCAATCCGGCCACCGTGGAGCGGTACGACAAGGTCCGCGTGCGGGTGATGCGGCAGGTCCACTACTCGACGGCGACCAACCACTCGCTCGACCTGGTGCTGTTCGTCAACGGCCTACCGGTGGCGACGCTGGAGCTGAAGACGGACTTCACCCAGTCGGTCGCGGACGCGATCCACCAGTACAAGACCGCCCGTCCGGTGAAGGACCCCGCGACGGGCAAGCCCCAGCCGATGTTCGGATTCGGCACTCGCGCGCTGGTCCACTTCGCCGTCTCCAACGACGAGGTGTGGATGACCACCAAGTTGGCCGGCGACAAGACCCACTTCTTGCCGTTCAACCGCGGCACCCTCGACGGCGGTGCCGGGAACCCGCCTGCCTCCGACGGCAGGTCGGCGGCGGCCTACCTCTGGGAGGAGATCTTCCAGCGCGACACCTGGCTCGGCATCATCGGCCGCTTCCTGCATCTGGAGACGAGGACCAGCCGCGACCCGATCTCCGGCGTTGTGTCCAAGTCCACGACCCTGCTGTTCCCGCGCTTCCACCAGTGGGACGCGGTCACGAAGCT
>CALMKG010000340.1 GCA_937867175.1 uncultured Propionibacterium sp.
CCGTCCCGCACTGGTGTGCCGGGACGGGCGAACCCGGCGCTGACTGAGATGATGAGCCCATGTCGTGGAGAGACCGGCTGGTGGACCGGGTTCAGACGAGCTCGCTCGGTTCCCACCTGATTCGTGCCGCCCAACGCTATTTCAACCGCCTAGGCAATCAGTTGGCCGGTTCGATCGCGTTTATCTCCATGATGGCGCTGGTTCCCGTCCTGATGTTCGCATTCTCCGCGGTCGGCCTGACCTTCACAGTGCTGCGGCCAGACCTGCTGGGGGTGGTCCAGATGCTGATCGTGGACAACTTGCATGCCGGCCCGGTCCAGGACCAGCTGCTGGAGTTGATGAGCGAGTACCTCTACAACTGGCGCAACCTGGGTCTGATCGCGATGGTGACCGCGCTGTTCATCGGCTCGGGTTGGGTGGCCAACCTGAAGGGTGTGCTCCGGGGCATGATGCGTCCAGACTTCGACATGGTGAAACGGCAGCACAATCCGCTGTTCGAGCCGATCATCAACGTGGTGATCCTGTTGGCGCTGATGCTGCTGATCTCGATCACCTTCGTCGCAGCGATCGCCGGCACCCAGCTGGCCGGCCAGATCGTCGAGTTGCTCCAACTGGCCGACTTGACGATCAGCCAAGCCTTCGCGCGTGGGGTGTCGTTCAGCTTGTCGCTGGCTGGCGCGACCCTGCTGTTCTGGCTCATCTTCCGCTACCTTCCCGAGGAACCCGCGCCACGCCCGGCGGTCTGGCGCGGTTCGATCGGTGCCGCGATCATCCTCGTGGCCATGCAGGCCGGAACCACCTTGCTGACCAGCTTCTTCGTCCGTGGCAGTGCATTCCAAGTCTTCGGCCCGACCATCTTGGCGATGGTCTTCATCAACATCTTCGGCAGGCTGATCCTCTTCGTGGCGGCATGGATCGCGACCTGGAACCAGCCAGCCATCCCAAGACGCTACAGCCTGGCCGATGAGATCTTGCGTGAGCGCGAGAACACCTTGGCAGCGGCGCAGCACTGGGAGGCTGCCGAAGCAGAGCGGGCCCGCCAGGTGGCCGCAGTGAACCCCGCGCACCCCAGCGATGACACGCTCGGCCAGCCGGTGCGCATCGGCACGGGGGCCACCCAGGTGCACCGCACCGGACGACCCCCGCACTGAAACTCAGTGTGACGCCGGGGTGGGGGCAGACATGCCGATGTCCTGGCACATGTCGATGAACCATTGCTGGGTGATGTCGAACGGCTTGTGGCCGGCGATGCGCGGGAAGTCGATGACCGACAACTGGTCGTCATTCTCCTCGTCCAGTCCGACGACACCCGGCTGGCCGGCGAGGGCCGCGTCCACCGCCATCACGCAGGTCCGGCCGATGAGCTCAAGGTCTTCGTCGTTCGACTTCGCCGAGCGGCTGAAGTAACCCGACTTCTGAACCATCGTCTTCTCGGCGCCGATCAGCTTGCTGAACTTGGCGCCAAACCACTCGCCCGGGTTCACCTTGTCGAGTTGGACGTGATTGAATGCGTCCCGCGGCACCTGCTCGCCGGCCTTCTCCATCTGCTCGACGATCTCGGTAACACCGGCGCCCTCAGAAATGAAGATGTTGACGTTGCCCACCTCTTGCATGACCTTCGCCAGCCGCTCCGCCTCCGCCTCGAGGTCCACGTGCATCTCGGGCAGGAAGATGGCGTGCACGTCCCAGGCCTCGCGCGACAGCCCGATCTCGGGCAGCCAATGTTGTTCGTCCAGCCATGCCCGGTAGCGGCGGGTCGCCTCGGCCGCCAGGTAACCGCAGCTGCGTCCCATGATCTCGTGGATGATGAGTTCGCGTGCGACCGCGTTGTGCTCGGCGATGATGTTCTTCGCGTAGCTGGCTGCGGCGTCCGCGGCCGTCCAGGCACCGAGCGACTGGCGGATCGGGACGATGTCGTTGTCGATGGTCTTCGGCAGACCCACCACCGTCAGGTTGAAGTCGTTCTTGGCCAGGTAGGCGGCCAGATCTGCGGCGGTGGTGTTGGTGTCGTCGCCACCGATGGTGTGTAGCACGTCGACGCCGTCGGCGACCAACTGCTCGGCGGCGACCTGGAGGGGGTCTTGTCCTTCTTGGACCAGACCCCGCTTGACGCAGTCTGCCACGTTGGTCAGCTTCACCCGCGAGTTGCCGATCGGGGAGCCGCCGAAGCCGTAGAGCACATCCACGTTGTCGCGCACCTTCTGGGTGACCGGCAGCCAGTCGCCCTGAAGCAAACCTTGGTAGCCGTGGCGGTAGGCGATGATCTCGATGTCTGGCGCCACCTCGGTGTAACGCTTGATCAGGCCCGCAACAGCCGACGACAGGCAGGGCGCGAAGCCGCCAGCGGTGAGCAAACCAACCTTATTGACCATTTGAGCGAACCTTTCTCTGTTCCCACGGATGCCTCAAAGCCTAGCCGTGGACAAGATGGCAGGTCTGCGGGTATCCATGACAAACTGGCGCTGCATCCCAAAACCCCCAGGAGTGTTCTGTGACTGCCCGCCCTGCCGTAGTTGAACGTGGTCTCAGTGTCTCCGTCCTGGTCTGCCTGCTCGTCCCCGTGCTCCTGCTGTGCGCTGGACTGGCGGTGGACGGCGCCGGCCAGGCAGCGGCCAACCGTCGCGCCGAGGCGGTCGCCGCGCAAGCCGCCAGAGCTGGCATGGACGCCGCCGCACCGCTGTCGCTGGCCGGCCGCGATGGCGGCCCGACCGCAGTGGCCGCCGCCCAGTCGGTACTCACCGCTCACCCAGAGATCGTCGGTGAGGTCACGTTCTCGTCGAACGGAAGCTTGCAGGTCGACACCACCACCTCAGTGCCGTCGGTATTCCTCGGCCTGGTCGGCATCGACCGGCTACCCGGACGCGGTAGCGCGGCGGTGGAGCTGCGTCCCCGGTGACCGGACGCCGCCACGACCGGCATGACCGCGACTAGGCTACTGTGATGGCCCGCTATTTCGACGTCAACCCCGACAATCCTCAGCCGCGTGCCCTTGACCAGATAGTGGCGATACTGCGGGCTGGGGGAGTCATCGCCTACCCGACCGATTCCGGATTCGCCCTCGGTTCGCTGGTCGGGAACCGTTCCGGCGCTGATCGTATCCGGGCGATCCGCGATCTCGACGAGCGGCATCACATGACGGTGGTTGTCAGCGAGTTCGGCCACCTCGGCCGCTATGTGCAGATGGACAACCGGGTCTTCCGGGCGATCAAGGCGGCCACTCCCGGCCCGTACACCTTCATTCTCGAGGCCACCCGCGAAGTGCCCAGGGTCATGCAGCATCCCAGAAAGCGCACCATCGGCGTCCGGGTGCCCGATCACGTGACCACACTGGCGCTGCTCGACCGGCTGGGCGAGCCCCTCATCTCGTCAACGCTGATCGCGCCCGGTGAGACCGAGCCGATGAACGACGGCTGGCAGATCAACGAGGAACTCGGCCACCTGCTAGATGGCGTACTCGACTCTGGTGACGTACCTCGGGATCCGACTACGGTCATCGACCTGACCGGCGATGAGCCGGTCATCGTCAGACGCGGTGGTGGTAACCCGTCACTGTTCGAACCCTGACCGGTTGCCGGTCAGACAGCACGCTGCAGCGTCGCCGACAGCGGACCCGCGGCGGATCCGATGAAGCGGCCCCGCCCGGTCGGTCGGCCCGGGCAGACATCACCCACCACCACCGAGATGTTGTCCTTGCTCCGCGGCCAGCACCGCTGAACCAGTGCGTCGGACAGTTCCTGCGGGTTCTGTAGTTCGGCGGTGAGTTCGTCCAACTCCTCGGATGGCAGGTAACTTGTCAGGCCGTCGGTGGCAAGCAGCCAGCGATCACCGCTGCGCAACTCAACCCGATGGATCTGTACCGCCTCCGGGTCGCTCAAGGCGCCCGACAATGAATGCAGCAGCATGTTGCGCATCGGATGATGCCGCATCGCGGACACGTCGACCAGGCCTTGGGACAGCAGCAACTGCCGCCAGGACTGGTCGGTGGTCACCTGTTCCAGGAGGCCGTCGCGCCACCGGTAGGCACGCGAATCACCGACGTGCAGCAGGTAGGCACCACCTGGTACCAGCACCAGACCGGTGAGCGTGGTGGCCATCCCCTTGAGGATCGGGTGCTCGCGGCCGGTGCGGGCCAGCCGGGCGTTGGCCAGCGCCACCTGGTCGCGCAGCGTGGACTCGCTGGATTCGGTTCGAGGACGCAGCAGTTCGGCCAGCGTTCGCACGATCAACGCCGAAGCCAGGTCGCCTGCCGGGTTGCCGCCGACCCCGTCGGCGATCAACAGCAGGTCGTCGCCGGCATACCCGGCGTCCTGGTTGTCACGCCGCCGAGGACCGATGTCGGAACGTGCGCCGAAAAGCATTGCAGGCGTCGGCTGCGAGTCCATCCCTTGACCTTAGCGCCAACCCACCGGACGCTGGCAAACGCATGATCGAGAGTTGAGGCTTTGGTTGCACTCGTGCAGTGCGGTGCAGACGGCGGACGCCGCCGCGGCAGGCCCGCGACGGCGTCCCCCGCCTTGTGGCGTGGTCAGGGCTCGACGGTCACCTTGATAGCTTCGCCGCGTTGGACGATCCCGAAGGCCTCCAGTGCCTGTTCGAGCGGGATGTGTCGGGTGATCAGGTCCTTCACCGGCACTTGGCCGGTTGAGATGTACTCCAGAGCGCGCTTGTTGTGGGCCGGGGACGAGCCGTTCGCGCCATGGATGTGCAACTGCCGGTAGTGGACCAGGTTCGAGTCGCACGCGATGACCGGGTCGTTCTTCGGCAGACCGCCGAAGAAGCTGATCCGCCCGTTCCGGGCAGCCATCGCGATCGCCTGTTCTTGGGTGATCTTGGCCGGCGTGGCGGTAATGACCACGTCCGCGCCGCGCCCTCCGGTCAGCCGCATGACCTCCTCGACCACATCGACGCTCGAAGCGTCGATGACGTGATCGGGGTGGACTGCGTCCGCCGACATCGCCAGCCGCTCGGCGTTGATATCGACCAGGGCGATCATCCCCGCCTTGTGCACGCCGCGGGCGATCCTGATATGCATGCAGCCGATCGGGCCTGCGCCGAAGACCACCACAAAGTCGCCCTCCTGGATTCCGAGTTGCTCCTGGGCGTTGATCGCGCAGGCGAAGGGCTCCGCGGCGGAGGCCTCGTCATACCCCACGTTCTCCGGGATCCGGTTGAGGCCGTCAACCTTGAGCACCTGCTTCGGGACGATCATGTACTCGGCGAAGCCGCCGTCATACTGGTAGCCGACCGAGGTCTGGTTCTGGCAGACCTCCATCCAGCCTTTCCGGCACTCGTGGCACTCCCCGCAGGGGACGGCCGCGATGCACTGCACGCGGTCGCCGACCTGGAAGCCGCCCAGCGCCTGGGGGCCGACCTCGACCACCTCACCGGCGACCTCGTGGCCCATGGTGGTGATGCGGGTGATGTTCACGTGCCCGTTGTGCAGGATCTTCACGTCGGTGCCGCACGTCGAGCAGTTCTTGACCTTGATCTTGACCTCTTCGGGGCCGCAGACCGGCTCCGCGATGTCGACCAGGCGGACGTCCTCGCGGGCGAAGAATCGAAGTGCCTTCATGGTTGTTCAGTCCTCCTCTGGTGCCAGAAGTTCCAGCACCTCGTCGATGTTTGTTGTGGTTTGGAGACGTTCTGCCTTCGCCTTGTCGGCGAGGACGCTGGCCAGTGCGGACAAGATGGCGACGTGCTCATCGCTGTTGGACGCGATGGGGATGCACACGTGGCAGGTCTTCCCGTCCCAGTCGACGCCGCCGGGGTACTGGATGAACCCGAGCTGGGCCTTCCCGATGGCCGAGCGCGACTCGTTGGTGCCGTGCGGGATGGCCACGCCGTTGCCCATGAAGGTGCTCACCTGCGTCTCGCGAGCGAACATGGCGTCGGTGTAGCTGGGGTCGGTGGCACCGAGGGCGACGAGCAGGCCACCTGCTTGGCGGATGGCCTCGTCCTTGCTTGCGGCATGCTGGCCGAGCAGGATGGCGTCACGGGACAAGATGTTCGGGTCCAGCGATTTCTTGCGCTTGCGTGGCGCCGGTGCCACCGGGACGTCCGCGGCGGCTGTCGTGGGGGTCACCGACACGTCTGGCGCGCCCGCGCCGAGGTGCAGCCTGTTCTTGATGGCATCCTCGATCTGGTCGAAGGCGGGGTCGCCCATGTAGTTGGTGAAGGGGACGACAACGGCTTCGGGGCGACGGTTGCGGGCCCGGGCGGCCAGGCCCTCCTGGGTCAGTACCACCTGGGCGTCCTCGGGGATTTGATCGACCGGGGTGTGGATCACGTCGACTCCGTAGGGCGCGAGACGCTTCTTCATGGTCGAGGCGACCATGACCGACGAGCCCATGCCGGCGTCGCACGCGATGACTAGCTTGCGGACGTCGCCGCCATTGATCGATGCCGACCCGACCAGGGGCCGTCCGGCGCCGGCCAACTGGCCGTCGGAGCCGGCACCGACAGCCGTGCCGGTGTCATCGGAGCCGCGGCCGAACTTCATCAAGGCTGCGCAGACGAGGAACGACACGAGGGCGGCGGTGAAGACCTGGGCGAGCATGCCAACGTACGAACCCCTCGCGGTGACAGCCAGGAAGGCGAAGATGGAGCCGGGTGCGGGGGGAGCCACCAGTCCGGAGCCGAGGGCGCCGCCGACGACTAGGCCGGACGCCGAGCCGGCGATCATGCCGAGCAGCAGGATCGGCTTCATCAGCACATACGGGAAGTAGATCTCGTGAATGCCGCCGAAGAAGTGAATGATGATCGCGCCGGGGGTCGAGGGTCGCAGAGACCTGGGCCCGAAGAACGCGAAGGCGGTCAGCAGACCGAGACCTGCGCCGGGGTTGGACTCGACGGTGAAAAGGATCGACTTGCCCATCGTCGCCACGTCGGCCGTCGCGATCGGGGTCAAGATACCGTGGTTGATCGCGTTGTTAAGGAACAGGACCTTGGCCGGCTCCACGAAGACCGACGCGAGCGGCAGCAGGTTCGCGTTCACCAGGAAATGCACTCCGCTTGTGAGGACGGCCACGATGGCTGCCATGACGGGGGCCACGCCGAACAGGCCGGCTATGGCCAGCAGCATGCCCAGGATGCCGAGACTGAAGTTGTCGACCAGCATCTCGAAACCAGGCGCCACCTTGCCCGCGATCGCCTTGTCCGACAGCTTCAACAGGAAGGCTGCCAGTGGGCCAACGATCATGGCGCCCAAGAACATCGGGATACCTTCGAACGTCGAGATGTCGGTGAACCCGCCGATGATGACGCCGAACGTCGTGATGGCGGCGATCACTGCGCCGCGCTGGCCGTGCACCATCTTGCCGCCGGTGTACCCGATGAGCAGGGGCAGCAGGAAGAAGAGCATCGGGCTGACCAACTCGGCCAGCGCCGCATTGGGCAGCCACCCGGTCGGGATGAACAGGGCCGTAATGAGGCCCCAGGCGATGAATGCGCCGATGTTCGGCATGATCATGGAGGCCAGGAATCCTCCGAACTTCTGGACGCGCGCCCGGAAGCCCGGGCCCTCCAGATTCTTGTTGACGTGAGCGTCAGGGAGCACAGCAGACATGTGACCTCATTTCCAGACCCTTCCTCGGAATAGCTCGCGTGAGCCGCCTGGTTCAAGACTGCGGCCGCGCGCGCCGATCGTCACGCCCGATCGGGCACATGGGGACGCCCGAGTGATGCCCGACTTGGGCGCCGGTTAGGTGCCGAGGTGGGCCCGGTGCCCGCCTAGACCCGGATGACTCGGGGGCCCAGCGCCTCGTACCGAGAGGCCTCCCTGGCCGAAAGACCGGTGTCGGTCACGACGGTCCCGAAGTCACCCAACTCGGCGAAGCGGCAGAGGCTGATCATGCCGAACTTGGTGTGGTCGGCGATCAGGATCCGGCGCCGCGACCGCCGCACCGCCTCCTGCTTCATGGCCGCGACAGCCGGGTCGGGGGTGGTGACGCCGCGGTCGCGCGAGATGCCATTCGCCCCCAGGAAGGCGACGTCGATCCACATCTCCCCGAGCATGCGCAACGCCCAGTGGTCGACCGTCGCCGAAGTGCGTCCACGCATTCTTCCCCCTAGTACAAGAACGGTTGCGTGGGGATCGTTGGATAGGGCCAAGGCCGCTGGGAGGGATGCCGTGACGACCACCAGTCGCCCGAGAAGGCTGAGTTCCTCGGCGACGAGCAGGGGGGTGAACCCCTCGTCGATGAAGACGCTCTCGGCCCCCTCCAGCAAACGAGCGGACGCGGCAGCGATCCGCCGCTTCTGCGCCACGTTCGCCTGGGCACGATAGCCGGCGTCGGTCTCGAATGCCGCGCTCTCGGCGGGGATCGCCCCGCCATGGACGCGTCGCAGCAGGCCTCGGGATACCAAAGCGGCCAAGTCGCGCCGGACGGTCTCGGGGGCCACTCCAAGCTCTGGAGCCAGCGTGCTCACGTCCACCCGCCCCCGGTCGCGGGCGAGGGTGAGAATCTGTGAGAGGCGGTCTTGGGCATCCATGACGCCATTATCATGCCCGATTGGGCGGATAGCCAGGCCCGGTTGATGCGCGAGGAGCCGACGATGAACCGCTTGGTGCGACTCAGGCGAAGACGGTGTATCTCAAGACGATGACCGCAATGATCAGCAGATTCACCAGCACAATTCCCGGCCATGCCAGCGATGGCCGACCGGACCGGCGGCGGGTCAGGTCGAGGGCGACGGCGCCGGTGGCGGCGGCACCTGCCAGAAAGCCGCCGACGTGGGCCTGCCAGGCGATGCCTGGGAAGAGGACCATGATCACCAGGTTCAGGCCCAGCAACACCCAGACCGAGGTCAGCGGTCGCTTCAGCAACCACGCAATCACCAGATAGGCGCCGAACAGCCCGAAGATCGCACCGGAGGCGCCAACCACCGCGGAGTTCCAGGCGCCCAGCCAGACGAAGAGGGCACCACCACCCAAGGCGGACGTCAGATAAATCGCCAGGAACTTGGCGCGGCCGAGAATGGGCTCAAGGAAGCGTCCCATCAGCCACAGGGTCAGCATGTTGAAGCCGATGTGGGTCAATGATCCCGGTGAATGTGCGAAAGCTGACGTGATGAACCGCCAAGGCTCCTGGCCTGCGATCGCCGGGATCAGCATCAACATATCGGTGACTTGGCTGGAGAGGTTCTGCAGCATCCAGACGATCACGCAGATACCGATCAGCGCACTGGTGACGACGGTCTGGGTGGCAGGTGCCGCCATGGACGATTGCCGCCAACCCGAGGCGGGGGCGGGTTGGTTGAACCACCGGTCGCTGCCACCCCGGTAGCGCGGCTGACGTCCACTGGGCGGCGCCCAATCTCGGGGGCCGTCGCTGCCGAAGGCGGCGTGCGGCCCTGTCGGAGCCGACGGTCGCGTCGGGCCGGTCGCCGGTGGCAGGACCGGCCCGGTAACCGGGGGTTGCGGGTCAGCGTCGGAGCCCTTGGATGTCGGTGAGGTCGCCGGTTCGAAATCGGGCGGAATGAAGTCTGGCCACTGGTCCTCGGGTCGGGCGTCGGATTCGTCCACCGAGCAAGTCTATCCTTACCGCAATTGGCCTCGATCCGCCGATCAGACCGTCTCGGCGCGACCGACGTTGGCGAGCATCTCCTCGAGGCTGCTGGTCAGCGTGAAGTCGTGAGAGGGATGCAGGCGGACGCGTCCGCTCTCGACCCGCTCGCCCGAGACTTCGGCGGCCAGTGCGTCCGCCGCCTGCCGGACGCGTGCGTCCAATGACCCGGGATCTGCCCAATCTCCGGTGGCGGCGTAGATCGGCCATGGCAGTGGCCGGGCCCTCAGGTAGAAGAACAGCGGCACCATGGTCTGGTCGATGGCCAAGCTGTGCCGCGCGGTTCCGCCGGTGGCGCCCAACAACACCGGCACGTTGGCGAGCGACCCCTCGTCCAGCACGTCGAAGAACAACTTGAACAGTCCTGAGTAGGAGCCGTTGAAGACCGGTGTCACCGCGATCAGCCCGGCCGCGTCCGCGGCCGCCTCCAAGGCGGCAGTGAGCCGGTCGCTGCGCAGCCCGGATGTCGTCGCGGTGAGCAGGTCCTGACCGAACTCACGAACGTCGATGACCCGGATCTCGGCGTTCGGCAAGCGCTCTGCGACGGCCGCAAGTACCCGGTCGGTGAGTTTGCGGGTGGATGACGGGTTGGCGGCCCCGGCGCTGACAGCGACGATCTTCATCGGCTGGCCCCCAATCTCAGTTGTACTCGACGGCGCGGCCGGTGACGGCGTCCGGCTCGGCATAGCGTGTCGAGTCCCTCGGACCGCCTGCGGCCGCCACCCGGGAGGGGTGCGTCGGCGCGTCAGGCACATCGGTCGGGCGTCCCTCTGCGAAGCCGGCGCGCATCGCGGGCAGGATCTCACCGAGCAGGTCTAGTTGCTCCAGCACGGTCTTCAACGGCAGCCCGGCATGGTCGATCAGGAAGAGTTGACGCTGGTAGTCGCCGACCGCTTCGCGGAACCCCAGGGTGCGCTCCAGCACCTGTTGCGGGCTGCCCACGGTGAGCGGCGTGGCTGAGGTGAACTCCTCCATGCTCGGGCCATGGCCGTAGACCGGTGCCTTGTCGAAATAGGGCCGGAACTCGCGCCAGGCATCCTGCGAGTTCGGACGCATGAAGAACTGTCCGCCGAGCCCCACGATGGCCTGGTGGTAGGCGCCGTGGCCGTAGTGCTCGTAGCGACGGCGGTACAGGTCGATCATCTGGCGGGTATGGCTCATCGTCCAGAAGATGTTGTTGTGGAAGAAGCCGTCGCCGTAGTAGGCAGCCTGCTCCGCGATCTCGGGGGAGCGGATCGAGCCGTGCCAGACGAATGGCGGGACGTCGTCGAGGGGGCGCGGGGTCGAGGTGAAACCTGCCAGCGGGGTGCGGAACCGCCCGTCCCAGTCGACATCGGTCTCGCGCCAAAGCCTGTGCAGCAGCGCGTAGTTCTCGATCGCCAGGTTGATCCCGTTGCGGATGTCCTGGCCGAACCAGGGATAGACCGGGCCGGTGTTGCCACGGCCGAGCATCAGGTCGGCCCGGCCGTCTGCCAGGTGCTGCAGCATCGCGAAGTCCTCGGCTATCTTGACCGGGTCGTTCGTGGTGATCAGCGTGGTGGCGGTCGACAAGATGATGCGCTCGGTCTGCGCGGCGATGTAGCTCAGTGTGGTGGTTGGCGATGAGCTGAAGAACGGTGGATTGTGGTGCTCGCCGATCGCAAAGACGTCCAGACCGACATCTTCGGCCTTCTTCGCAATGGCGACGGATGCCTTGATGCGCTCGTGCTCGCTCGGAGTGCGGTCGGTGGTGGGGTCGGTCGTGATATCGCTGACGCTGAAGACGCCGATCTGAACGGGATTGCTCATCTCTGCTCCCAAGTAGTTAAGAGTTCAACTACTTGAACGACCCAACCGCCTCTGCTATTCCGCCAGGACGAGCTGATCGCGGTTGACGCCGAGTTGGTGGGTCTGGCGATAGCCCGTTTCGAGGTCGGTGATGGTGAATGACACGATGCCGTGCCGATCGATCACGTAGGACTCCTCGATCCAGTGTGCTTCGCCCGTCCGAACCACATCGAGGCCGCTCAAGTCGACGCCGCCGGCCTGCAACTCGCTGGTGAACGGGACGATGACGTCCTCGTAAGGGACGATATCGCCGGCAGGCTGGCCGTCCAGCATGTCTGCGTACTCGGCGAACCGGAACCAGCCGATGTTGTGCGCAGCCCGGTAACGGCGTTCGACGCGCACCTCGGT
Organism: uncultured Propionibacterium sp.; assembly: GCA_937867175.1. Classification (GTDB taxonomy): domain Bacteria; phylum Actinomycetota; class Actinomycetes; order Propionibacteriales; family Propionibacteriaceae; genus Brooklawnia. The sequence continues at coordinate 11,739 of CALMKG010000340.1, forward strand.
GTCGCGTTCCAGCGCCTGATCACGGCTGAAGATGGAGTCGAAATGCAGGCGCTGGCCGTCATCGGATTCCCGGAACACCCCGAACCCACGGGACAGACGGTCGGACAACGTGTACCCGGAGTCGGGGTCTGCCGCGATCGCCAGACCGATCGCCGTGGACGCAGCAGGGTACGGCGAACGGTACACGCGCCGCCCGAAGCGCTCCCGCAGCATTCGCGGCACCAGGGGCAGGACGCTGGCGCCCCCAACCAGATAGAACCCGGCGATCTGGCTCAGGTCGGGTTCGCCGTCGTCGAGACCGTCGACCAGCGGGCCCATAGCTGCGATCGACTGATCAATCAGCGGGGCGACTTTCTCGTAGAAGGCGGGCACTGGCACCGTGACGGAGCGGTCTGCGATGTCCAGCACCATGCGTCGCGACTGGGGCGACAATTGCTCCTTGACCGCTTGCGCCTCGTCCAGCAACTCGAAATAGCCGTCCAGGCCAAGGACGTCAGAGCCAACATGGGCGATCTCGCACGCCAGGTCGGCCAGCGCCATGTCGAAGTCGTCGCCGCCCAACCGGTTGATGCCCACCGACCCGAGCACCGCGTGGCTGCGATCGTGGATCGAGACCAGAGACGCGTCGAAGGTGCCGCCACCCATGTCGTAGACGACCAGCCGGCTGCGCCGCGCGTTCGGGGTGCTGGACAGCCGGTGGGTGTACTCGAAACCGGCCGCTGACGGTTCGTTCATCATGGCCGTGACCGGAAAACCGGCGAGGCGGAACGCCTCCAGGGTCAGGAAACGCTGCGCACTGTTGGCATGCGCCGGCACCGCCACGACGACGCTGCTGATCGGTTCGTTGCGCAGCGCCTCGGAGAGCGTGGACGTGTTCTCCAGGCTGGTCCGCACGTGGGTGAGGTAGGCGGCAAGCACGTCGAGCAGCCGGACCCGGACATCGCCGATGCTTACGGTGGTCGCGGTGTTGACCGCGGGGGACGTCAGCGCGCGCTTGACCGAACGAAGCACCGGAAAGCCAGCCTCGCGAGCGCTGCGGGCCGCGAAACCGCAGACCAGCCCCTGCCCGGTGAGTGCCACCTGGGCAGGCAGGTATTCATGCGCATCTCCGGCCGCGTCGCTGAACGCCACGACGGGGAAGTTGCCTCGGTCCGCGAAAGCGACGACCGTTCGAGTGGTTCCGAAATCAATGCCGAGATGCATATGCCAGAGCCTACCGTCCGCTGCAGAAGGGACAGAAAGGGCCGGGCCCCGGTGGGACCCGGCCCCTGCATGGACCATTCTTGTGCTACTAGGCCCCGGCCATGAGGGCCAGCAGCACGCCGCCAGCCATGGCAGATGCGACCTGACCAGCTGCGTTGGCGCCCATGGCATGCATCAGGACGAAGTTGCCGTTGTCCTCCCGGGACGCTTCCTTCTGCACGACGCGGGCAGCCATCGGGAAGGCCGAGATACCGGCCGCACCGATCAACGGGTTGAACTTGCCGCCACTGAACAAGTTCATCAACTTGCCGAAGAGCACTCCGGCGGCGGTGTCGAGGACGAAGGCGCCCAGACCCAGGACCAGGATGAACAGCGTCTGTGGCTTGATGAAGTTCTCACCGACCATCGTCGAGCCGATCGCCAGCCCCAGGAAGAGGGTGACGATGTTGTTCAGCTCGTTCTGCGCAGCACCGGTGAGACGCTCGACCACCTTCGACTCGCGCATCAGGTTGCCCAGCATCAGGGTGCCGATCAGTGGCAGCGCGAACGGCACCAGGATGCCGACGATGATCGTGACCAGGATCGGAAAGATGATCCGGGTGCGCTGGCTGATCTCACGCGAGGAGTACGGCATCCGGATGGAGCGTTCCTTCTTCGTGGTCAGCAGCCGCATGATCGGCGGCATGATGATCGGCACCAGCGACATGTAGCTGTAGGCGGCCACCGTGATAGGCCCCAGCAGGTGGGGGGCCAACTGCGCGGAGACATAGATGGACGTCGGACCGTCGATGGCACCGATGATGCCGATGGAGGCGGCCTCGGGTCGGGTGAAGCCCAGCAATAGGGCCAGGATCAGCGTCAGGAAGATGCCGAACTGGCCGGCAGCACCCAGCAGCACCATCTTCGGATTCTCCAGCAGCGGGCCGAAGTCTGTCATCGCCCCAATGCCGATGAAGATCAGCAGCGGGAACAGTTCGTTACCGACACCGACGTTGTAGAACAACTGCAGCATGCCGGGTTCGTCAGGAGTCCCGACCAGCATTGAAATCGGCAGGTTGGCCAGCATGCAGCCAGCCCCGATGGGCAGCAGCAGGAGCGGCTCGTACTCCTTGGCGATCGCCAGGTAGATCAGCAGGATACCGACCGCAATCATCACGCCGCCCTGCCACGACAGGCCGTAGAACCCGCTCAGCAGACTCTCGATTGTGGATGCATCCATGTCAATCCTTCACGAACCGCAGCAGCACTTGGCCGTACTTGACCTGCTCGCCGCTGTTGATGTCGATCGACTCCACGGTGCCGGTGCGGGCGGCGTGCAGATCGTTCTTCATCTTCATGGCCTCCAGCACCATGACGACGTCGCCCTTGTTGACCTGGTCGCCTGGGGCAACCTTGATCTCGAGGATGACCCCCGGCATCGGCGCACTCATCGAGTAGGCAAGGTCTTGTCCGCCAGCGACTGCCGGAGACGGCGTCCGCGGGGTCTCGGACCGCATGGCTGCCGGCACCTTGGGCGCACGTGCCACCGGTTGACCGGCGGCCGTCAAGGGTTCACCGACCATCCTGCTGGGCCCAGCCTCGATCTGCGGTGTGATGACCGCGCCGGCGGCGTCAGCCTGCGAGGCAAGAATGACGTCGACGGTCTGGCCGTCGATCAGGACTTGGAACTCGGTGGCCGAGATCTCTTCGATGTCGATCTCGTATTCGTTGTTGTTGACGGTGAGTTGGTAGCGACGCACGGTCATCTCCTCTGGGTGTTGTGCATCTGGGAACTGCGCCCCATCGCGACCCAGCGGCTCGCCCAAAGGCGCGAACCGGGAGCGTGGACGCGGTGAACAGGGGCAGCCTGTTTGCGACGGACCTCCGCATGCACGGCCACGGCGACCGAGATGGCTGCGATCTGCTCGGGAGTGAGGCCGCTGGCATCGGCGATGGTCATCCAGGCGTTGGGATCGGCTGCGACTCCGGCGGCCTCGGCGGCCTGCCCTGCGGGCAGCGCCTCCTCGGCAGGGGCTGCCTCGACGGCGGGACCGGAGGGTTCCCTGTCGGTCTTGCCGAGCAGCATCAATACAACCATGAGGGCGATGAGCATGAGAAAGACCGATCCCATGCCCAAGAGCATCATCTGCAGGCCCCATCCAAGATCAGCCATGGGTCATCACACCGGGAAGAGCCCGTGCTTCTTGGGCACGGAGGTAGCGATCTTGGTCTGCAGCACCTCAAGCGCACGCACCAGGCGCGGCCGGGTCTCGCTGGGTTCGATGACCTCGTCGATCTGTCCCATGTCGGCGGCTCGGTACGGGTTGAAGAACTTCTCCCGGTACTCGGCCACGAAGTCGGCCTCGGCCTTGGCCGGGTCGTCGGCAGCCTTGATGGCCCTGCCATGCAGCAGCCGGGCGGCGCCGTCGGGGCCCATCACCGCGATCTGCGCGCTCGGCCACGCGTAGGCGACGTCGGAACCCATTTGCTTGGAGCTGAGCGCCACGTAGGAGCCGCCGATGGCCTTGCGGGTCACCACCGAGATCTTCGGGACGGTCGCCTGGCAATAGGCGTAGATGATCTTCGCGCCGTGCCGGATGACGCCGTTGTATTCCTGTTCGACACCCGGCAGGTAGCCCGGGCAGTCGACGAAGGTGATCACGGGGATCGAGTAAACGTCGCAGATGCGGATGAAGCGGCTGATCTTGTCAGAGGAGTCGATGTCGAGCACGCCCGACATCACCGTTGGCTGGTTCGCAACGATGCCGACGGGGCGTCCGTCCAAACGGGCGAAGGCGACGATCGCATTTGGCGCGAACGCCTCATGAACCTCCAGGATCGAGTCGGTGTCGAAGATCTCGTCCAGCACCTTGCGCATGTCGTAGGCCACCCGATCGTCCTCGGGGACGATGGCGTTCAACGACTCGGACATCCGGTCGGGCGAATCGTCGCTGACCAGGATGGGAGCATCCTCCGAGGTGTTCGACGGCAGGTAGCTGAGCAGCAGCTTCGTCAACTCCAGCGCCTGGATCTCCGATCTTGCCTCGAACTGTGCGACGCCACTGCGTCCGGCATGGACGGCGGCACCGCCCAACTCCTCAGAGGTCACCCGCTCGCCGGTCACGGACGCGACGATCTCGGGGCCGGTCAGGAACATGTTCGAGGTCTGGTCGACCATGATGGTGAAGTCTGTCAGGGCAGGAGAGTAGACGGCGCCACCGGCGCACGGCCCCATGATCAGGCTGATCTGGGGGATCACGCCAGAGGCCTGCACATTGCGCTGGAAGACCTCACCGTAGGCGGCGAGGCTGCGTACTCCCTCCTGGACTCGGGCACCGCCGGAGTCGTTGAGCCCGACGATCGGGATGCCGCTTTCGAGCGCCAAGTCTTGGATCTTGTTGATCTTCTGGGCCTGCACCTGGCTGAAAGAGCCGCCCAGGACGGTGAAGTCCTGTGCGTACACAGCCACGCGCCGACCGTTTATCTTCCCGAAACCGGTGATCACACCGTCGCCCGGGAATCGCTTGTCGGCCATGCCGAAATCGGTCACGTTGTGGGTGGCCAAGGCTCCGAGCTCTTGGAATGAACCCTCGTCTATCAGGATCGAGAGTCGTTCACGCGCTGTCATCTTGCCCTTGGCATGTTGAGCTTCGATGCGTGCGGGGCCGCCTCCCTGGACCGCCCTTTCACGCATGTGGCGCAGCGTCGTCAAGTGGTTTTCTGACGACTGCTCTGGCGTCACGGTGTCATTCATTGTCACCTCGCTGTAGCAGTGATTTCGCACCACGAAGGGGCGCTGGGCTCAAGCTACCACGTGGATACTTGGCCGAGGCTGCTTGATTGCCAACCTTGGCATCCGGTTGCCAAAGGCTCAGCTGCGGCCGTGTCGCTCAATGGCCAGACCGTAGAAGCGGAGCAGGGAATCGGTGGCCGCCCGCCACCCGTGCCGTTCGGCCTCCGCCCGAGCAGCCTCACCCATTCGGGCCCGCAACGCCGGATCATCGGTCAGCAAGCCCAACAGTTCGACGATTCGGTCGGCATTGTGCGGTTCGAACAGGAAGCCCTCTGTCCCGTGGGTGAACAAGTGCGGGATTCCGCCGGCATCCGCACCGATCACAGGCACCCCGGATGCCATGGCCTCAAGGCCTGCGAAACCCAAGGTCTCGGTTGTTGAAGGGAAGCAGAAGACGTCGGCGCTGGCATACGCCTCGGCCAGCTCGTGGCCGGTCAGGTAGCCGGTGAATACCGTCTGGGTGCCCGAGAACGCGCTCTTCAACCGGTCGCTGGCCGGGCCTGACCCGACGAACGCGAAACGGACGTGCGGCATCCGGTGCACCGGCTCCAGCAGGTCGTCCAGGTTCTTCTCGTTGGACAGCCTGCCGACATAGATCGCCAGCGGCATCTCCGGATGGTCGTCGGTCAGCCGTCGGCGCATCCGCTTGGTGCGAGCCCCCGGATGGTAGGTCGTCGTGTCGACCGCCTTTGGCCACAGATCGACCCGTCCCACACCGTGTTCGATGGCCGAGGCGACCATTTGGGGCGACGTGCACAGGTTGACCTCGGCCTGGTTGTGCAGATTGGTCGTCCACCAGTCGGCCGGGCGTGTCAACCAGCCCAAGTGCAGTTTCTCTACGTAGCTCGACAGCTGGGTGTGGTACGAGGCGAGCAGGGGAATATCGCGGCGCTTGGCTGACAGCACCCCGTAGGCAGCGAGCCAGGCAGGGTTGACGGCATGCACCACGTCGGGCTGGAAATCGATCATCTGCTCGGCGATACGAGGGGTGGGCAGGCCCACCTTGACCTCGGGATACCACGGCCGGAAGCCGACCGAGCGGACTCGAACCACCTCGAATCCGGCGTAGACCGGCGGCGGGTCGCCGGGCGCGAAGACGATCGCCTCATGGCCGAGCGCAGCCAGCTCTTCGAGGGTCCGCAACACCCGGGTGACCACGCCGTCGATCTTCGGCAGGAAGACCTCGGTGAAGATCGCAATCCGCATCGCGGCGCCTGATCCCTAGTTACTGCCGGTTACCGAGCTGGGAATGCCTGGCTGCTGATTCTTCGTCCACAGCGAGGTGGCTGGGATCCGGGAGTAGTCGGCGCGGTCGGCGTAGCGTCCGGCGGTTTCGTTGATCTCGCGCAGCAGGCCTTCGCTCAGGGTGATCGGGTTCAGCCCGAGCGCCAGGAACTGGTCGTTTCGCACCACCAGGTCGTTCTCAAGGGCCTCTTTTCGGGGGTCGGGAACCATCTCGACGGTGGCCCCGGTGAGTTCTGCGACCAGGTTGGCCAGGTCCCGCACGCGGTGGGTCTCGGTCATCTGGTTGAAGATCATCACTCGATCGCCCGAGTTCGGCGGATTGTCCAGCGCGATCTCGATGCAGCGCACCATGTCCTGGAGGTGGATGAACGCTCTGGTCTGCCCGCCGGTGCCGTGCACGGTCAAGGGGTAGCCCACCGCCGCCTGCATCAGGAAGCGGTTGAGCACCGTGCCGTAGTCACCGTCGTAGTCGAAGCGGTTGATCAGCCGCTCGTCCAGGTTGGTCTCACGGGTGTTGGTGCCCCAGATGATGCCCTGATGCAGGTCGGTTATCCGGAGTTCATCGTTCTTGGCGTAGTAGGCGAACAGCGTCTGGTCCAGCACCTTGGTCATGTGATAGATCGACCCGGGGTTCGTGGGGTACAAGATCTCGGTCTCGATGACGTCGTCCTCGTTCGGGACCTGGATGTTGAGGTAGCCCTCTGGGATGGCCATGCCCGCCGTGCCGTAGCCGTAGACCCCCATCGTGCCGAGGTGCACCAGGTGGATGTCCTGGCCGGACTCCACGATCGCGCACAGCACGTTGTGGGTCGCGTTGACATTGTTGTCGATGGTGTAGCGCTTGTGCTTGGCGGACTTCATCGAGTAGGGGGCCGCTCGCTGCTCGGCGTAGTGGATGATGGCGTCCGGGTGCTCGGTTTCCAGCAACTCGAGCAAGCCGTGGTAGTCCTGCGCGATGTCCAGTTCGACGACATCAATGTCTCGTCCCGAGAGCTCACGCCAGACCGCGCGCCGCTCAACCATGGAGCGGATCGGCGTCAGGGATTGGACGCCCAGTTCCTCGTCGATGCGGCGCCGGGAGAAGTTGTCGACGATGACGACGTCGTCGCCGCGAGCCGAAAGGTGAAGGGATGCAGGCCAGCCGCAGAAGCCGTCGCCACCCAGAACAAGAACCTTCATCGTCTTCCTTCTTATCTGCCGGTGTGCCACCCATCCGGTGAGGTGCTGGACCCCACAGTAGCCCCACGGGGCTGACTGC
>CALMKG010000341.1 GCA_937867175.1 uncultured Propionibacterium sp.
CAGGTCACTTTGGTGCACAGCCACCAGGACCGAGTGATCGTCGGCGGTGCGGTGCCCGGCGAAGGGCCGCTGAAGCTGGACGCCCCGGACGAACTGCGGGCCGAGTACTTCCTGCAGCGTCGCGAGCTAGGTGTCTTCGTCATCCAGGGCACCGGTGCCGTCACCACCGATGGCCAGCGTCACGAACTGCCCAAAGGCGGTTGTGTCTACGTTGGACGTGGCGTCCGCGACGTCAGCTTCGAGACCGTAGGCGACGAGCAGGCGCTCTTCTACCTGTTCAGTGCCCCCGCCCACACCAGTCACCCGACTGCGTCCGTGCTGCCGGGCCACGGCGACATCCGTGAGCTGGGCGACCAGGAGCACGCGAACCGTCGCACCCTGAACCGCTACATCCACGCCGACGGCATCAAGTCCTGCCAGATCGTGATGGGCCTCACTCAGCTGCACTCCGGCAGCATGTGGAACACCATGCCGGCGCACACCCACGACCGTCGGATGGAGGCCTACCTTTACCTCGACGTGCCGGCGGACGCCCGGGTCGTCCATCTGATGGGTGAGCCGACCCAGACACGCCACCTGATCGTGGGCAACCGCGAGGCCATCATCTCGCCGAGTTGGTCGATCCACTCCGGCGTCGGAACGCAGGCCTACAGCTTCATCTGGGCGATGGCCGGCGAGAACCAGGACTTCGACGACATGGACCACCGGCCGATCGAGACCCTGATCTGATCAGCTGGTCGCACCCGGTTGGATGTTCACCGCGAGTTGGCTCCTGCCGCCGTGTGAGGGAATACCATCGGCGTCATGCGCCTCACACGGTGGCTGAGCCATCCGGCGAGGGTGGTTCCAGCGGTGTACCTGGCCGGAATCGCCGTCGGTTCCGCGCTTCTCCTGCTTCCGGTGGCCACGTCCAGTGGTGAGTCGGCGCCGCTCATTCATGCGGCGTTCACAGCTGTTTCCGCAATCTGCATAACCGGACTGACCACCGTTGACACCGCCACCTACTGGAGCCCGGTTGGACAGTTCGTCATCATGGCGCTCATCCAAGTTGGCGGCTTCGGGATCGTGACCCTCGCCAGCCTGCTCACTCTCGTGGTCACCGGCCGGATATCCCTGCAAGGGTCGCTGATCGCCGGCCAGGAGCTCCACGCCGGCCTGGGCTCGGTTCTTCGCGTGCCGAGGATGATCGCCAAGGTGATGTTCACCATTGAAGCCCTGGTAGCGTTCGTGCTCACCTTGGCCTTCCGTCCCCATGCCGACGGCTGGGCATCGGCCACTTGGTACGGGGTCTTCCACGCAGTCTCGGCATTCAACAACGCCGGTTTTGCCCTGTTCAGCGACAACCTGGTCAGCTTTGTCGGCGACCCTGCGATCATCGTGCCGATCTGTGTCGCAATCGTGCTGGGCGGGCTTGGCTTCCCGGTGCTGTTCGAGGTGGGTCACAGGTTCTTCGGTCGTGGTCGCGGCCACCGGGCCCGGTGGAGCGTCAACTCGCGTCTTGCCATCGCGGGCACGCTGTCGTTGTTGGTGCTGGGCGCCGCAGTCTTCGCTTTCGCTGAGTGGAACAATCCGCGGACCCTCGGCTCCCTGCCGCTCGATGATCGCGGACTCGCCGTCTTGGCGGGTGCCGTCTTCCCCCGCACAGCGGGCTTCAACCACATCGACTACGGGGCCGTCAGCGAGACGACGCTGGGGCTCTACTACTTGTTGATGTTCATCGGCGGCGGCTCTGCCGGCACCGCAGGGGGAATCAAGGTCGGCACCATCGGGATCATCCTGGCCACCGTCGCCGCTGAACTGCGCGGCGAGGACCAGGTGGTGGTCGGGCACCGAGCGATTCCGGCAGCCGATCAGCGAGCCGCCCTGACCGTGGTGATGCTGGGCTCCGCAACGGTTGCGCTGGCTACGCTGTTCATCGTGGTCGACGACCGCTTTGCTTGGCAGCAGGTGCTCTTCGAAACCATCTCGGCGTTTGGTACCGTCGGTCTGACGACGGGGATCACCCCACAGCTCCGCCCGGAGTCGTTGGTCGTCCTGATGTTGCTGATGTACCTCGGACGCGTGGGCACGGTGTCGGTCGCCGCCGCGCTCGCTCTGCGTGCCCGCCATCGCCACTACGTCCTGCCGGAGGAGAAGACTAATGTTGGGTAGACCAGATCGTCGGATCGCCGACGACACGGTGTTGGTGGTCGGATTGGGCCTGTTCGGCACTGCCGCAGCCCAAGCGCTCAAGGAAATGGACATCCCGTTCATCGCGGTCACCGAGGATCATGCGCAGGCCACCCGGCATGCCGATGAGTTCACCCAGGTGATCGAGATGGACCCGTCGGACCGTGACGCATTGGAGCAAATCGGCGTCCAACAGATCCGCAAGGCGATTGTGGCGCTCAGCAAGGTGGAGCTGTCGATCATGACCGTGCTCGCCCTTTCAGAGATGGGCGTGCAAGAGATATGGGCCCGCGCAGCCACCAAGGAGCACGGGTCCATCCTCGAACGCATCGGGGCCCACCACGTGGTCTACTCCGAGTCTTCAACAGGCAAACGCGTCGCCCACGCCGTTTCTGGCTACATGATCGACTTCTTCGAATTCGAGGACGGCTTCGCCATGGCGCGTACCCGCGCACCCAAGATCACCTGGGGCAAGACGCTGCGCGAGTCCATGTTGCGCACCCAGAACAAGGTGACAGTGGTTGGCGCCAAGCGCCCAGGGCAGGACTTCCTCTATGCCGTGCCCGAGATGGTCATCGAGGCCGACGACGAACTCATCGTCTCCGGGCGAATCAACCACGTGGACGCCTTCTGCCGGTTGCGCTGACCGAGCTCTGATCAGCCGGCGACGCCCGAATCGGTGATCTCCGCGCCATCCGGGACGAAACGCGGCTCTTTCGCGTCCTGGTCCGCAGGCGCCGCCAAGACCGCCCTGCCGCGAACCCGGACGTCAGCCCCGAACGTCCAGTCACCAGTCACCTTGAGGGTCTCCGCCTCGACCAGGGACGGTGGACCGGCCGGGAAGCGGGCCTCGAACTGGTCGATCAACTTGTAGTGATCGGGGTCAAGCTGCACGATCGGGGCGGGCGTCCGGGCGACCAGCCGGGCGTCTGCAGCGAAGTCGTAGACGTCGCTGCGCAGCACCAGCAGTTCGGCGGTGCCCTTGACCGGCAGGAAGCGGCTGCGCGGCACACCGATCGCCCGTGCCCCCTCGAAGACCTCGACCGCGGCACCGATGGCGCCCTCAAGCTGCACGACGGCGGGTGAACCGGCGTCGGCCGGGTCGACGGTCTTGCGGTTGACGATCAGCGGCAGCGACAAGGTGCCCTGGTTCGCGTCCAAGACCTCGGAGACCTGCACCAGGTCGAGCCACAGATTGTTGCAGTGCGTCCACGGATGGCGCTCAATGTCGACGAAGAACTCCATCTCGTCAGGCGAGACCTGGGCGGTATCGCGCAGGACCAGCCGGCCATCAGCGTTGCGGTAACCCAGATGGCCACCCTTGCGGTCCATGTCGGTGCGGGTGGTCACCTCGGTGGCATACTGTGCGCCGCTGGACGCGAACCAGCCCGCCAGTCGCGGGTCGGGCAGCGCGCCCAGATTGTCGATGTTGGCGACGAAGAGGTAGCGGAAGCCGGCCGCCAGGAAGCGTGGGATCAGCCCGCTGGCATGCAGGGACGGGTAGAAGTCACCGTGGCCGGGCGGGCACCATTCCAACCCGGGGTCGGCCGGCCACTCCACGGGCATGCGCGTGTCGGCCAGGAGCTTCGGTTCCCTGCTCTGTAGGAAGTCGAGCGGCAGGTCGTCCACAGGTAGTTCCGGGTAGGCCTGCAGTGCCGCCAAGGTGTCGGCCGAGGTGTTGTAGCTGTCCATGAGCAGCAGCGGCAGCCGGACGCCGTGCTCGGCACGCAGCGCGAGCATCTGTCGCACCACGATGTCGAGGAAGGTCAACCCTTCACGCACCGGGATCAGGCACTTGGGGCCAGCCAGGCCCATTGAGGTGCCCAGGCCGCCGTTCAACCGGACCACCGCCGTTTGGGCGAGGGCGTCGACAGCGCCGGAATCCATCGGCAGGTCCTCCAACTGCGGGGGATCGGTCAACGGCCTGATGTCGGCCTCGCGCAGGTAGCCGGTCTCGCCGCCGGCGAAGCGTGCGTAGCGGTCCACGAAGGCCGCGATCACCGACGGTGCTGCCCCATCGCCGGTGAGTTTCGCCACGGCGGCTTCGAGTGCCTGGTCGGTCATGGTGCGTCTCCTGAGTGTGATTGCGCAGCCCCCCGGGCGCCGACCGGGAAGACCTGGGGTTCTGGCCAACCCCGGGCGGGGTTGTCACCGTTCATGGGTGCCAGCCTAACTTCTGCCCAGCAGTTATCGCTCCGGTTCTGTTGAGGTCGTTTACCCTTGGGGCAAGGCGCAGCTGTCCGCCGTCCAACCAGCGCCGACGCCGTGGGAGACCACGCCCCCCGACGACTGACCCGAGAGGCCAAACCATGTCCTTCACCATGGTCGCGACCGACTTCGACGACACCCTCGTGCCGATCGGCGCCTTGCTCTCCGAACGCAACCGAGCGGCCCTTGACAGGGTGCGGGCAAAGGGCATCACGACGGTGATCGCCTCTGGACGTACCAGTCACGGCCTGTTCACCCAGCTGGATCGCAACCAGGTCGACACCCAAGGTCTCTATCTGATTGGGTACAACGGCGCGCTGGCCTGCCAGGCCTGGGATGCGAAGCCCCTGTTCTCCCACCAGCTCGACGTCGAGTTGGTGCGCCGAGCCGCGCAGGTGGCGTCCAACTTCGACGTGGCCTTGATGATCCCTGAGGGTGCGCACGTCTTCACCAACCAGCCCGACCACTTCGCGGTGGTCTTCGAGGCCGAGTCGAACGACGTCGACATCGTTCGGCTCGACTCGCTGGCCGAGCTGCCGATGGTCCCACACAAGATGCTGATCGGGGGTGAACCCGACGAACTCGTCCGGGCCCACCGGGAACTGAGGGCCCGGCTCGGTGAGGAAGCCGAAGTCGTCATGTCGGCCAGCTTCTTGATGGAGTTCACCGCCAAGGGCGTCCACAAGGGCGAGGCGCTCGTCGGCCTGTGTCGGACGCTCGACGTGCCCCTCGAGCAGGTGGTGGTGATCGGCGACAACCACAACGATGCCCAGATGTTCGGCGTCGGTGGCTACTCGGTGGCGGTGGCCAATGCGGTGCCGGAACTGATCGCGCTGGCCGACCGGGTGACCGGCGCCAGCGCCGACGACGGCGTGGCAGCAGCGTTGGATGAACTGTTCGCCTGACCGAGGATGACAACTGGGTTAAGCCGGGCTGTCCGAAAGATGATCAGGGGGGCTACCATGCAAGAGTGACCTCCGGGTTCCTTCTCTTGCTTCTTGTCATCATCACGGCCCTCGCGTTCGATTTCACCAACGGTTTCCACGACACTGCGAACGCAATGGCCACGAGTATCGCCACAAAGGCGCTGCGCCCTCGGGCGGCGGTCATGCTGTGCGCCTCGCTGAATCTGGCCGGCGCCTTCCTGTCGGTCAATGTCGCATTGACAGTCACCAATGCCGTCATCAGGATCCAGAATCCAGACGGTACCCCGCGCCCGGAGTTGGTGAGCGATGGCGGCACGCCGCTGCTGATGATCCTGCTCGCCGGGCTGGTCGGGGGCATCCTGTGGAACATCTTCACTTGGATGAAGGGGCTGCCCTCCAGTTCGTCCCACGCCCTATTCGGGGGCCTGGTCGGCGCCACGATCGCTGGCATCGGCATGGCCGGGGTCAATTGGGTAGGCGACGGGACGAAGCTGGACGGGGTGGTGGGCAAAGTGGTCGTGCCCAGCCTGATCTCGCCGGTCATCGCGATCTTGGTGGCCACCTTGGGCACCTCTGTGGTGCTGCGCATCACCAAGGGGGTCGCCCAACGGTACGTCGACGCCGGCTTCCGCTGGGGGCAGGTCGGCGGCGCATCGCTGATCTCGTTGTCGCACGGCACCAATGACGCCCAGAAGACCATGGGGGTCATCACGCTGGCGCTGATCGCCAGCGGGCACTGGCACACCACCGACGCGATCCC
>CALMKG010000342.1 GCA_937867175.1 uncultured Propionibacterium sp.
GACGAAGCTGTCGACGCAATCCGTCTCGGGTACACCTTCGCAGAACCGGCAGTCGAACTCGGCGTGCTCAGCGTCGACGATGTCCCGATTCCGGATGCTCGAATCCGCATCCCCCTCGCCATGCTGAACCGGCATGGCCTGGTCTGCGGAGCCACCGGCACAGGCAAGACGATCACCCTGCAGGTCCTGGCCGAGCAGATCGCCCGGGCCGGTGTTCCGGTCTTCGCGGCCGACATCAAGGGCGACCTGTCCGGCTTGGCGACGCCCGGCACGCCCAGCGAGAAGCTGCTGGGGCGGACGCGCAAGAACGGCCAGCAATGGTCGCCCAGCGCCCCCACCGTCGAGTTCTACGCCTTGGGCGGCCAAGGCCGCGGCATCCCGCTGCGGGCCACCATCTCGAGCTTCGGGCCGATCCTGCTGAGCAAGGTGCTCGGTCTGAACGAGACCCAGGAGTCGTCCCTCGGGCTGGTCTTCCACTTCGCCGACCAGGCCGGGCTGCCGTTGCTCGACTTCGCTGACCTGGTCGCGGTGCTGAAATACCTCGACTCGGACGAGGGCAAGCCGACGTTGAAGCAGGTCGGCGGGCTCAGCTCACAGACCGTCGGCGTGATTCTGCGCAAGATCGTCAACCTCGACCAGCAAGGCGCCGGGGTCTTCTTCGGCGAACCCGAGTTCGACACCCGAGACCTGTTGCGCACCACCCCGGACGGGCAGGGGGTGGTCAGCATGCTGGAACTGCCCAATGTGCAGGATCGGCCGGCGCTGTTCTCCACCTTCTTGATGTGGCTACTGGCCGACCTTTATCACGACCTGCCCGAGGTGGGCGACACCGATCGTCCGAAGCTGGTCTTCTTCTTCGACGAGGCGCACCTGCTGTTCAACGACGCCTCCAAGGCCTTCATCGACCAGATCACCCAGACCGTGCGGCTGATCAGGTCGAAAGGGGTCGGCATCTTCTTCGTCACCCAAACCCCCAAGGACGTGCCGGCCGACGTGCTCGCCCAGCTCGGCAGCCGCATCCAGCACCAGTTGCGGGCGCACACACCCGACGATGCGAAGGCGCTCAAGGCCACGGTGAGCACGTTCCCCAAGTCGAACTACGACCTCGGCGAGTTGTTGACTCGGCTGGGGATCGGGCAAGCCGTGGTGACGGTGATGGACCCCGACGGCGCGCCCACCCCAGTGGCCTGGACGCGGGTCTTCGCCCCCGAATCACGGATGGGTCCCAGCGACCCGGCGCGGATGGACCAACTCATCAGTGCCAGCCCGCTGCTCGGCAGGTACGGCCAGCAGATCAACCGCGACTCGGCGCAGGAGATGCTGGCGCGCCGGCTCGCCGAAGGGGCAGCCGCCGCCCAGGCGGAGGCGGAGCGGGTCCAAGCGCAGCGGTCGGGCCAAGGGCAGCAGACGACATGGTCACCCCCAGCACAGCCCAAGTCGTCCGCCCGGCAGGAGAAGTCGCTGCTCAGCGAGGTGGCCAACTCGAGCGTGGTCAAGCAGTTCGCACGCTCTGCCGGACGCGAGATCGCTCGCTCGCTGTTCGGCACCGGACGCCGGCGCTGATGGGGCGATTGACCAGGCGTGACCGATGGCCGCTGCTCGCCATGCAGTCTGGCGCGGTGGCCGCTGCGATCGGCATGATCGGCGGGCAGCTCGCGCAGGCAGCGACGGTCGGCCAGGTCGTCTTCACGACTGTCTTCGCGGTCCTGTTCGTGGCGGCGATCTGGTTGCTGGCCAAGGGAAACGCCCAACGCCTGAGGCAGGCCGGCAGCGCTCGGGTGCCCGAGAAGGAACCGTTGAAGCTGGTGCTGGTCGGGGTGGCGATCACGGCCATCGTGATGTGGTTGACCGCCGCCTACGGCATCTTCATCGCGCTCATGACCACCCGTGCCGCCAACGATTGGCATGCCCTCGGCTACGTCGGAGCCGCGCTTTGCGCGTCCGGGGCGACGGCGATGCTGCGGCAGGCCAGGGATGAATGGGCTGACGTCCACCTCAAGGCCTGGCCCGCCGAAGAATGAACTCTTCGCCGCTACCCGAAACCTGACAGGTCAGACCAGGCCCTGGGCGATCACCGCGTCCGCCACCTTGATGAAACCGGCGATGTTCGCGCCCATCACGTAGTCGCCCGCATGACCGTATTCGGCAGCGGTTTCGGAGCAGGTGTCGTGGATGTTCGCCATGATGTCGGCCAGTTTGTCCTCGGTGTACTCGAAGCTCCACGAGTCGCGCGACGCGTTCTGCTGCATCTCCAACCCGGACGTGGCCACCCCGCCGGCGTTGGACGCCTTGCCCGGGGCGTAGAGGATGCCCGCCTTGGCGAACGCGGCGATCGCGTCCGGGGTGCAGGGCATGTTTGCGCCCTCGGCGACCGCCTTCACCCCGTTCTTCAGCAGGGTGACCGCATCATCGACGCTCAACTCGTTCTGCGTCGCGCACGGCAGCGCGACGTCGACCGGGACGTCCCAGACCGAGCCACCCGGCACGAAGGTGGCGCTCGGACCCCGCCGCAACGCGTAGTCGCTGACCCGGCCGCGCTCGATCTCCTTGACCTGCTTGAGCAGGTCAAGGTCGATGCCTGCCTTGTCGACCACGTAGCCAGCCGAATCGGAGCAGGTGATGACCTCGCCACCCAACTCCTGGGCTTTCTCGGTGGCGTAGATGGCCACATTGCCCGACCCTGAGATGCCGATCCGGCGTCCGACGAAGTCGAGCCCGCGGGTCTGGAGCATCCGCTGGGTGAACATCACCAGGCCATAGCCGGTGGCCTCGGTGCGCACCAATGAACCACCCCACGTCAGGCCCTTGCCGGTCAGCACACCGGCGTCATAGCGGTTGGTGATGCGTCGGTACTGACCGAACATGTAGCCGATCTCGCGTCCGCCGACACCGATATCACCGGCCGGGACATCGGTGTGCGGGCCGATGTGGCGGGCCAGTTCGGTCATGAACGACTGGCAGAAGCGCATGATCTCGTTGTCGGAACGGCCGTGCGGGTCGAAATCGGAGCCGCCCTTGCCGCCGCCGATCGGCAGCCCGGTGAGCGAGTTCTTGAAGATCTGCTCAAAGCCCAGGAATTTGATGATGCCCAGGTAGACCGACCGGTGGAAGCGCAAGCCACCCTTGTAGGGGCCGAGGGCCGAGTTGAACTCGACCCGGAAGCCGCGGTTGATCTGCACCTTGCCTTGGTCGTCCTGCCACGGCACTCGGAAAATGATCTGCCTTTCCGGTTCGCAGATGCGTTCAAGCACCGCTGCCTCGGTGTATTGCGGGTTACGCGCCATGACCGGCCCGAGGGTGTCGAAGACCTCGCGGACGGCTTGGTGGAACTCTGCCTCGCCGGGATTACGGGCGATGATCTGGTCGTAGACCATGGTCAGATTGGCTTCCACGGGTGTCCTTTCGTATGTGCGGTGCCAGTCTCATCCTCCCGGCGCCCTTGCTGCAACACGTTCCGGGGGCTGGACGAGTACCTGCGCCGGGGTGCTGGCCTCAGCGCGCCGGGCTGCCGCCCACCGGGCGCTCCGTCGTGGCAGGTGGTGCAGTGGTGGGTACCTCGGCGGTGGTCGGGGCTGCGGTCGTCGGTGCCTGGGTGGCCTGGGTTTGGGTGGTGGCCGGTGGCACCGTGGTGGACTGGATCGGAACAGAAGTCGTTGGAGCCGTGGAAGCCGTGGGAACCGTCGGAGCCACGGTGGTCGGCCGTCCGGTTGTGTGCGTCGTCCGGGTGGTGGTCCGGGACGCAGAAGTCTGGGGGGCGGTGGTGAACATGGTCACGGTGGGCACCGACTGGGAGTCGGAGCCGCGCGCGGTCCACGTGTAGACCAGTGCGGCCACCAAGCCGAGCACCAGCAACGCGACCAACCAGCGTCCCGCGTTGTGGAAGCCGCCGCCGGAGGCGGGCTTCAGGGTCTCCTCCTCGGCAGGGGCGGGCGACGGAGACGGCCGGCCCGTTGTGGCGGCCGCGGCGACCGGCACGACCGGCCCGACTGCGGCCATACCGTCGGCCAGGGTGGCCGTGGGTGACGCGGCGGCGGCCTGCGGTGGCAGCACCGCGGTGGCAGTCTCTGCCGGCCGCGCCTCGGCCGGCAGCCCAGCCAGCACGGCCGTTGGGGCCATCCCGGGGTCGTTTGTGATGGCCCGCAACTCGGCTGCCACCTCGCGGGCGCTCGGACGCTGCCCGGCGTCCTTCAACAGCATCCGCGTGACCAGACTGTTCAGGGCGGGCGGCACGTCCGGGCTGAGCTCGGCCAGCGGGACGGGGGTGTCGTACGCCTGAGCGTGTGCCACCGCCACCGAACTGGTCGCCGTGAACGGCGGCCGGCCGAGGAAGGCGTGGTAGGCGACGCAGGCCAGCGAGTAGACGTCGGACGCGGGTCCGGTCTCGAGGCCGCGGGCCTGCTCGGGGGACATGTAGGCGGCGGTGCCGATGGCCGTGGCCGGGCGCGTCAGCTGCGTGCCCGCCTGGTCGACCAGACGGGCGATGCCGAAGTCGACCAGCACCGGGCGGCCCAACTCGGGATGGTTGACCAGGTCGGGGATCGTCCCGGCAGCATCCGGTGCGGCGTCCAGGACGATGTTCGCCGGCTTGACGTCGCGATGGGTGATGCCGGCGTCGTGGGCCGCTTGCAGTCCGTCGGCCACCCGGGCGAGCAGCGGCATACCGATCTCGTAGGCGAGGGGACCGGCGTCTTGCACGATCTTGTTGAGATTGGGACCGTTGAGGTACTCCATCACCAGCCAGCCGCGCCGGTCGTCCGCGCCGGTATCGAAGACCTGGACGATGGCGTCATGGCGCACACCGGCGATCGCGATGCCCTCACGACGGAACCGTTCGGCCATCGCCGGGTCGCGCGCCCCCTCGAAGTCGACCATCTTGATCGCCACCTGACGTTCCAGCAGGGTGTCGAGACCCCGCCAGACCTGTCCGGTGGCGCCCTTGCCGACAGGCGCGACCAACTCGTAGCGGCCCGCCAGCAGCTCAGCACTCATGTCATCATCCTGTCGCACTCCGCTTCCGGGGCAGAAATCGGTCAGCCAAGATCGGGGTCACCCGGCCGGCGGTGCCCCGGGACCGCCGACAGCAGTTCGTTGTTGATGCCACTGCCACGACCGAAGTCGGTCATGGTGGTGGGCAAGTCGGGGGTCGCGAAGACCGAAACCACGACCCAGCCCGGGTGGTCCTCGGAATCCCGAACGTCGATCAGGTGCACACCCTTGCGGTACAGGAAGCTACCCGGGCGGTCGGCCATCGCGGTGGTCTTGGTGAGGCGCCGGAAGCCCATCTGGTGCCGGACGATCACCTTGCCCATCGAGTTCCAGATCTCATTCGACTGCGAGCCGGAATAGACCCGCCCTTGCGACCAGGGGCCGGTGGTGACCAACATGTCGGAGCGCTCACGGTCCATCCGCCAAGCCATCGCCACCACCACGCCGGTGATGGCAACCAGGCCGACGCTCACCACCCAGCCGGACCGGGTGTTGACCGAGAATGCGACCCAAACAAGCAGTACCGCTGCGCCGAGCAGCAGAACGCCCAGCAGAATGCGGTAGATGAGCCGGAACCGTTGGTGGTGATTGCGCTCGGAGGCAAAGATCTCGCTGTCCATCGGAGCCAAGACTACAAGGGAAGGCCCCATGCCCGGTCACCAGGCCCGCCCACTGGCGGCGGAGGGCGTCCACCGCAACCCTGTGTTCCGTGCCGCCCGGCGCGATCGCTGAGACCGCCCGGCTCAGGGCACTGTTCAAACCGACGAATAGCGGCCGCGAAAGTGCAGCAGCGGGGGCGGCTCGTCGTCCGCGATCTCGGTCAAAGCCAGCCGGCAGGTGACCAGCAGCGACCAGCCAACGGCCAACCGCGACTCCAATTCGACGCCCGCCCAGGTGGTGGCCTCGGCCGGACGCGGACCCCATGGCGTGTCCACCCAGTCTCCGATCCGGAACGCCCCGCCAGGCGCCGGCTCGCCGCCGAAACCCTCCGCCAACCGAAGCTGCCCTGAGGTCAGCAGCGTCACCACCGCGCGTCCGGTGCTGGCCAACTCGTCGGTCAGCTCAGCGTCCGGGTCGAGCGCGGCCACCAGTCGCCACGGGTCGCCACCGACTGCGAGCAACGAGGTGACGGTCAGCCCGGCTCGGCCAGCACCGGCCCCCGCCGTCCACAGGCTGACGCGTCCGCCCAGCCGGCCGCGGAAGCGGCGCCCGGGCTCACGGGTGGGGTCGGCGAACGGGTGGCTCGAATGGATGGTCACAGCCACCATCTAGCATGACCGCATGACCTCTGCGCAAGATTGGGACGCCTGGGCGGCGACCTGGACCGTGCTCGGCCGGCTGTTTGCTGGATCCCCCGACCGGGAGAGCCTCGACCGGATGCGATCTGCGGAGTTGCTCGCCGACTGGCCACTGCCCGATGGCGTGCGGACTGCCGAGGCCCTGGCGCTGCTGGGCGGGTCGGCAGAGCGCGGCGAGACGGTTGATGATGTCCACGACGACCACTTCCTGCTCGTTCGGGGGCCGGGCAAGGTCAAGGCGGTGCCGTGGGAGTCGGTCTACCTGTCGCGCGAGGGCCTGGTCTTCGAGACCCAGACGCTTCAGGTGCGCGACTTCTACCGCCGCTTCGGGCTGCAAGCACCGAACCTGAACCGTGAACCCGACGACCACATCAGCCTCGAGCTCGAGTTCTGCGGCACGCTGCTGATGCGTGCCCTGGACGCGCTCGATGCCGAGGACGCCGAGGGGGCCCGTACCTACGAGGAAGCACACGCCGAGTTCTGCCGTGAGCATCTCTTCCGGTGGGCGCCGGAGTTTTTCCAACGCGTGGAACAGGGCGCTGACACCGACTTTTACCGCGGCATCGGCATCCTCGGGCAGGACGCCTGCGCCCAGGTGGCGGCTGCCTTGGTCGACGCCGCTGCGGGGTAGCCGCTGCTGGGTGGCTGCTGCCGGGTGGCTGCGCCGGGTGGCTGCGCCGGGTGGCTGCCGGGTGTCGGTTGGCGGGTTCATTGCCGGACCCGGTTCGGGTGGCGTTGCCCGCTCCATCTCCGGATCGCCGGGCGGCTCGCCCTGCGGTCCCGCGACCTGCCCGAGGCCGAGCCCTGCGATGCGACCTGAATCGCGTCCTTGACCGTGTCTTCCGGTGGGTGGGCAGGGCCGCTCCTCCGGCGCCCGAGCCGTCAGCCCACTACTGGGCACCGGAGGCCTTGTATGTGGCGGGTGGGGCGGGGGAGCAGCCGACTAGACGACAGACCGGTGGTGGGACGCGTCCGGCGTCTGAGTCTGACCGGTCCCTGGGGACTGTTCGTGCACGCGGGGGAGCTGATTTGCGTGCATCGACGGTCCCTGGGGACTGTTCGTGTACGTAGCAGTTGTGGGCGGCCACGAAAGAATGCCCAGTGACGGTCATGGAGTTGCCCGCTGGC
>CALMKG010000343.1 GCA_937867175.1 uncultured Propionibacterium sp.
GGTCGAGACAGCGCGGGTTGACGTCGGTCGCGGTGAGGTGGCCGGCGTGGGTGGACAGGTGCAGGCTTTGCACCCCACAGCCCGTACCCAGGTCGAGGGCACTACCGACCGGGTCGTCGATCGTCAACTGGGCCAACGTGGTGGACGCTGGGCTGACACCGAGCACGTAGTCAGGGCGGGTAGGGCTGCGGTCCTGGTCGAGCCCGGGCGTGTGGTCGGAGACGACCCAGCCGTCCCACTGCCCGTGCCCGGTCGGGAAGCCGTAGGGACGCAGGTCTGCGGTGGCCCAGGCCTCGCCCCGTTCGATGGTGATCAGACCGGCGGCGCGGAGCGCCTCAAGTGGCAGCGCACGTGTGGCGTCGGCGACCGGCACGGCAGAGTTGAGCGGGAAGAGCCGGATCAAGGTGGCCAGCGGACCCCGATCGCCGGCGAGGATGTCGTGGGCGGGGATGGTGGAGTTGCGCTGCAGGCCCGCCTGCCCCGCCGGCCCCAGCCGGTCCAGTACCGCATCCACCTGGTAGTCGGCGGCAACCAGGTGGTCGCGTAGTTCGTCGATCATCGTCACCGTTCCACACTGGCACGGCGAACGGTTTCGTCGGCAGGGCGTGGCAAGGTTGGCGCATGGCTGTTCCAGGCTGGCTCGCCGGCGACGCGCGCGTGGTCGCGGTGCGCCATCGTGCCCGGCTGGCGGGCGCCACCACCGATTGGCCTAGTTGGTTGCCGGAAGAGGTGCGCGAATCTATCGTGGCCGCGGGCATCGGACGGCCGTGGACGCACCAGGTGGTCGCGGCCGAGGCAGCCTGGTCGGGGCGACACGTCGCGATCAGCACGCCGACCGCGTCCGGGAAGTCACTGGCCTACCTGATGCCGATCATGGCGGCCACCGCCGTGCCGCCGCAGCGGGCCAGCCTCGGCGTGACCACCGGCGACCTGCGTTCGAGGCTCGGGGTGGGTCGGCACACGGCGCTCTACCTGGCACCGACCAAGGCGTTGGCCCACGACCAGCGGGTGTCCGCTCGCCGCCTCGGGCCGCCGGGCTGGCAGGTCGCGACCCTGGACGGCGACTCCGCCACCGATGAACGCCGCTTCGCCAGGGAGCATGCCGGGTTGGTGCTGAGCAATCCCGACATGTTGCACCGTTCGGTGCTGCCGAACCACGCCCGCTGGGCGGGTTTGCTGGGCTCGTTGCGGTACGTGGCAGTAGACGAGGCACACCGCTACCGCGGGGTCTTCGGTTCGCAGGTCTCGGCGGTGCTACGGCGGCTGCGCAGGTTGTGCGCGGCCTACGGTTCAGACCCGGTCTTCGTGTTGGCGTCGGCGACCGCGAGCAACGCCGGGGCGTCCGGGGCGTTGCTGATCGGCGAAGACAGCCCGCTGCACGAGGTCAACCAGGACGCGTCCCCGCACCCGTCCCGCGATGTGATCTTGTGGAAACCGGCGTCCGAGGCGCCACGAGAGGCGTCCGAATTGCTGGCCAGGCTGGTGGACGACGGTCAGCAGGTGATCACCTTCGTGGCCAGCCGCAGCCAGGCCGAACTGATCTCGCTGCGGGCCGCCGAACGTATCGAATCCGGACGCCGGGTGGCGAGCTACCGGTCCGGCTACTTGGCCGGTGACCGCCGTGAGCTTGAGGCGCGGTTGCGGAATCGTGAATTGGCGGGGGTGGCGGCCACCAATGCCTTGGAGTTGGGGGTCGACATCGCCGGCCTGGATGCCGTGGTGATCACCGGTTTCCCGGGGACGCTCGAGTCGTTCTGGCAGCAGGCCGGCCGGGCGGGCCGCGGCGAGCGCGACGCGCTGGTGGTGTTGGTGGCCCGCGACGACCCGCTGGACGCGCACCTGCTCGACCATCCGGAGTTGATCTTCGACCGGCCGGTCGAGCAGACGGTGCTGTGCCCGCAGAACCCCTACGTGCTCGGACCGCACCTGGCGGCGGCCGCCCAGGAGGCTCCGTTGAAACCGGGCGACGAGCGCTGGTTCGGCGAGACGATGAGCGACCTTGCGGCCGGGCTGAGCACCCAAGGGCTGCTGCGCGGCCGACCCGCCGGCTGGTTCTGGACGCGTCCCGAGCGCGCGGTGGATGCCATCGACCTGCGTGGGGCGATCGGGCGTCCGGTCGAGATCAT
>CALMKG010000344.1 GCA_937867175.1 uncultured Propionibacterium sp.
GCCACGTCCTGCAGGTGCTGCAGGACGAATGCCGACGCGGACTGTGCGTCCTCGTGCCGACCCACGACACCGACCTGCTGCTCGACCTTGCCGACCGCGTCCTGGTGCTCGCTGACGGACGCATCAGCCCCCTGACGCAGGCCCAGCAGGACCCCCACCACCGGGTGGCAGCCCCCGAAAGAGTCGCGCATGCTTGAGCTTCGGGACGCCACCGCCGGCTATGGCGACCCGGCTGGCGACCCGGCAGTGCTGTCCGGCCTCCGGCTTCGGCTGGCGCCCGGCGAACGCCTCGGCCTGCTCGGGCCATCCGGGTCCGGCAAGACCACCGTCACCAGACTGCTCACCTTCCAACTGCGGTTGTGGTCGGGCCAATATCTGTTGGACGCCCAACCCGTGATCGGCACCGGTTGGGCGGTGCCCGCCGAGGTCCGACGCAAGGTCGGACTGGTGCTGCAGTCACCCCGTGCGGCGGCCGATCCACGGATGCGATTGCGGGCGGCCATCACCGAACCGCTTCGGACGCTGCCGCGCGCTGCGCGTCCCAACCCCGACTTGGCCGAACACCGACTCGCCCGGGCGATCAAACTGGCCGCCTTCTCGCCCGAACTGCTGGACCGATTGCCGGCAGAGGTCTCGGAAGGTCAACTCGCACGGGCGATGCTCGCCCGGGCGATCATCGCCGAACCCCGCTACCTGGTCTGCGACGAGCCGACCGCGTCGGTTGACTCTGCCACCGCCCTGACGATCCACCGAGCGCTGGCCGAAGTCGCCGACTCGGGTGTCGGCGTCCTGGTCGTCTCGCACCACGAAGCCGACTTGGTCAACTGGGCAGACCGTGTGCTCCGCCTCGGGTGAAGGTCCGCAGTCGACGCCTGCCGGTGATCGGAACCAGGCTGCCGAGGGCGCGTTGCGACAGCGCTCGGCCGGCTGGCTGCGGTCGGCTCCCCGTAGCCAGCCAGGTCACCACCCTCCCAACGTCGCCCGGATTGTGAACAGGCCCTCGGCAAGATCGTCATCGGAGACGCCTCCGAAGCCGAAAACGAACCCGCGTTGGGCACCCGGCGGCTCGGAGGCCCAGTACTCGGCGAGGCTCGCCACCGCCAGACCCTGCGCCCGCAGCGCATTGATCACCGGTCGCTCGTCACGATCGAACTGCACGACGGCGTGCAAGCCGCCGTCCATCGGGCTGACGCGAACGCCGGGCAGCCCGGCGAGGGCGCCCACCACCTGGTTGCGCCGCCTCCGGTAGACCCGGCGCATCCGTTGAGTGTGCCGAGCCAACGCCCCGGATGCCAGGTATGCCGCGACGGCGCGCTGCGTGACGAGCGAGACCGGCTGGCCCAGGTCGCCCCGGACGGACTCCACCGCGCCCACCAGGCGGCGGGGCAGCACGACGAAACCGGTGGCCAATGCGGGGGTGAGCGTCTTACTGAAGGTGCCGAGCAGAGCCACCCGGTCGGCGTCCAGCGACGCCAACGCCGGCAGCGGCTCCGACGCATATCGCAACTCGGAGTCGTAGTCGTCCTCGATCACCAGGACGCCGTGCCGCCGCGCCCAGGACAGCAATGCCAGTCGCCGATCGATGTGCAGGGTGCCGCCCAACGGGTACTGGTGTGCGGGAGTGACGATGACCGCGTCGGGCGGTTCGGTCTCGGGCAGCAGTGAGGTGACAAGGCCCCGGTCGTCGGTGGACAGTGACCGGACGCCCACGTTGTGGCGATGCAGCACCCGGCGCAGCGACGGAAAGCCCGGGTCCTCAACCCCGACATCCTTGGCACCGCTTGCATACAGCAGCAGACCGAGCCCCTCACGTCCCCCTGCGGTGACCGCGACTCGGTCAGGTTCGCAGCTGAACCCACGCAGCCGCCGAAGGTGCTCAACGACTGCGGCTCGCAACGGCAGCCAGCCGAGCGGGGGCACCCCGACCCCGACTGGCGCTGCCGCGGCCACCCGCCAAGCCGCACGCCAACTCGGTCCGGCTACAGCGTCCTGCAACGGGCGTCCGGGCCGAAGGTCGAGGCGCGGTGGTTCCTCCAGTTGGGACGCACTGCCGGCGTCCACGGCGGGGGGCGAGATCCAGGAGCGGGGAAGCTGGGGATTGATCGACGTGGCCGCCCCCGGAACGGCCACCAGCCAGCCTTCGGCGAGCAGTTGGTCGTAGGCGACGATCACAGTGCCGCGGGAGACCCCAAGGTGTCGGGCCAGCGCCCGCGAGGACGGCACCGCCTCGCCTGACCGCAGGACGCCCGCGGTGGCCAGCCGCCGGATCGAGTCGGCGATCTGGTTGGGCAGCGGGCCGCCGGTCGTCCGGTCAAGGACGATGGGCAGGGCGACTTCGGGCACCTGACGCATGACCACCTCCCAACTGGTCCAGTGAACTTGCGCGTATTCCGGCTCTTGTTCAGGGCCAGTATGACCCCCAACATGGAGAAATGACAGATCTTCAACCCGAGACGGGCACCAGCTTGGTCAAGCGCGGCCTCGCAGACATGCTGAAGGGCGGCGTCATCATGGACGTCGTCACCCCCGAACAGGCCCGCATCGCCGAGGATGCGGGCGCCGTTGCTGTGATGGCGCTGGAGCGCGTGCCCGCCGACATCAGGGCACAGGGCGGGGTCGCGCGGATGAGTGATCCCGATCTCATCTCCGGGATCATTGAGGCGGTCTCCATCCCAGTGATGGCGAAGGCCCGTATCGGGCACTTCGTCGAGGCACAAGTGCTGCAGGTGCTTGGCGTCGATTACATCGACGAGTCGGAGGTACTGAGTCCCGCCGACTATGCCAACCACATCGACAAGCACCGGTTCACCGTGCCGTTCGTCTGCGGCGCGACCAACCTGGGCGAGGCCCTGCGTCGCATCACCGAGGGTGCGGCGATGATCCGCAGCAAGGGCGAGGCCGGCACCGGCGACGTCTCCGAGGCGACGAAGCACATCCGCATGATCCGCAAGCAGATCGCCGAGTTGCATGCCCTGTTCGAGGCCGAACCGGACGCACTGTATGTCGCCGCCAAGGAACTCCAGGCACCCTACGGGTTGGTGCACGAAGTGGCCAGGCGGGGTGAACTGCCCGTCGTGCTGTTCGTTGCCGGCGGTGTCGCGACGCCCGCTGATGCCGCGATGATGATGCAACTGGGAGCCGACGGCGTCTTCGTCGGATCGGGTGTGTTCAAGTCGGGCAATCCCGCGGCCCGGGCAGCAGCGATCGTCAAGGCCACCGCCAGGTACGACGATCCGGCGGTGATCGCCGAGGCTTCGCGTGGACTCGGTGAGGCGATGGTTGGCATCAGCGTGACCGATCTCCCCGCGCCACACCGGTTGGCTGAACGGGGGTGGTGATGCCGCGGGTCGGCATTTTGGCAGTGCAGGGCGGCGTCCGCGAGCACGAGGAGTTGCTCATTGGGCTGGGGGCAGAGGTCACACACATCCGGGCAAAGTCCGACTTGGCCGGCCCAGATGGTCCAAGGGTTGACGCGCTCGTCCTCCCGGGTGGCGAGTCATCCACGATCGACAGACTGTTGCGGATCTTCGAGTTGGCCGATACGCTGCGCGCCGTCATCGCCGCTGGCTTGCCGACCCTGGGCACCTGCGCGGGTCTGATCCTGTTGGCGCGCCGAATCCTCGATCCGGCACCGGGCCAGCAGTCGCTCGGGGTTCTCGATGTCGATGTCCGACGAAATGCCTTCGGTGCCCAAGTCGACTCGGCGGAGGTCGACCTCGACACTAAGCTGGGTCGAACCCATGTCGCCTTCATTCGTGCACCCGAGGTTGTCAGGGTGGGCGAGGGGGTCGAGGTCTTGGCTCGTTGGGCGGGCGCGGTGGTGGCGGTTCGGCAGGGCCCGATCATGGGACTGGCCTTCCATCCAGAACTCACCGGGGAGACGGCCTTCCATCGCGCGCTGTTGTCGGCAGCTGCCTGCGATGCCGCAGAGCTCGACCCCGGCGCCTCAAGGGCACGGCGTGCACCCAGAGCGGGCTCAGCGGACCTCACCATCAGCCGTTAGTTGCTCTTTTAACTATCTGCTAGGCTTGTGGTCATGGGAACGCCTTGGCTGGATGAGGAACAGCTCGCCGCTTGGATGAAGCTCCAAGCCTTGGTCGAACTGCTGCCGGGTGTCCTGGAGAACCAGTTGCGCCGAGATTGCGGCCTGACGCACTTCGAGTACTTGGTGCTCGCCATGCTCTCCGAGGCTCCTGGCAGGCTGCTGCGGATGTCTGACCTGGCTCGTCGCACCAACGCGTCGCTCCCCCGACTGTCGCACGTCATCAAGCGTCTCGAGGCACGTGACCTGGTCGCTCGCGTCCCCTGCGATCAGGACGCCCGCGCGACCAACGCACATCTGACCCAGGCCGGCTGGCAGCTACTCAAGGCCGCCGCCCCCGGACACGTGCGGCAGGTCCGCGAGTCCGTCATCAATGCGCTTAGCCCCGAGCAGATCGAACAGTTGGACGAAATCTCCGAAGCCATCCTGCAGCGCATCGACCCGGACCGCGCCGTCTATCCGATCTCCTGATCCCGAGCTGGGCCGCCAAGGCCCAGCTCGGACGGGCCGTGATCTTGTCAGAGGTCCTTGGCAGCTTCGAGAATCAGGCGAACGGTCTCTTCGACGCCCAGCTTCGGCGAGTTGACCACGAGGGTGTAGTACTCGTTGCCGGCTGGGTCGAAGTTGTACGTGTTCAACGAGAAGCTGCGGCGGAACTCGTCCTCCTTGGGAAGTCGCTTGGTCGCCTCGTCGAGCGAGATCCCCTTCAACCGGGCGGCCTGCTCGGCGCGGGCCCTCGGGTGGCCGTCCAGCTTGATGTGCAACGCGCGAGGCTCATCTTGCAGGACGAACGCGCCGTTGCGGCCGAGGATGACACCGCCGGCCTTGGCTTGGTCGCGGACGATCTTGGTGTTCTGGGCAGCCAGTTCGACCCATGACTCCTGCTCGGCACGAGCGGTGCCGGAGGAGACGGCGTCGCCGATGTGCATCGAACCGACCCGGCGCACCATGCGCATGAAGCCGCCCTC
>CALMKG010000345.1 GCA_937867175.1 uncultured Propionibacterium sp.
TGAAGCCGGTGAACCCGTCCATCGCGACCACTTCGACGTGGTCACGCCACCCCTCGGGCCGGGCGGCGAGCCAGGTCTTGAATGCTTGTTTGGAGCGGCCTTCGACCATGTCCAGCAGCCTGGCCGGACCGGTCTTGTCGCGGATCGGGGTGAGGTCGATGATCACCGTGACGTACTTGTCGCCGCGGCGGGTGTGCCGCCAGTTGGGTCGGCCTGGGGCGCGGTGTCGGGATTGCTCCCGGTCCGTTTCCCCAGGCCGCCCGCCGAACCGGACGTGCGACTTTCACCGCATCCGGCTCTCCATGAGAGAGGGCTGGTTCAGCTGGTGGTGACAGCTGGCCGGTCCCAGGGGGTAGGAATGTGGTAGCCGCGGTAGCGGTACCTGGTCACCGGGACGCTGGCGGCGCCGGTGAACCTCTTCCCGTTGTGAGCGAGGCGCCAGGTTCCGGGCAGGCAGTACCTGCGGCGGAGTTCCGGCCATCCGAGTCGGCGGTGCTTCTTGCGTAGCCATGCCGTGATCCGCTCCCACGTGTAGGAGTCGATCGCGGCGAAGGTCGCTTTGGCCACCGCATACCGGAAGTAGTTCGCCCATCCCCGCAGCACCCGCCCGAGATAGTCCATGAGGTATCCCGGGTCCTGGTGCAGGGTGTTCCTGTAGGTCATGGTCTTCACCCGCTGTCTGATCGAGGCGATCGCCTTCTTCGCGGGCAGGGTGTAGACGTACCACTTGTTGCTGCCTCGTCTCCGCATCCGTCGGATGTGGAAACCGAGGAAGTCGAACCCGTGGTCGATGTGGACCACGCGGGTCTTCTCCGGCGACAGACGCAACCCCATCGGGGCCAGCACGTCTGCCACCTCGTGACGCAACTGCTCGGCGTGTTCCTGCTGACCCTTCACCACGATGACGAAGTCATCGGCGTAACGGATCAGCCGGTAGGACGCTTTGCCGTGGTCACGGCGCCAGGCCCGCTTTCCGGCCGTGCCCATCTCATGGTCCCAGCGGCGAGTGAACTCGTCATCGAGGACTGATAGGGCAATGTTGGCCAGCAGCGGGGACAAGATCCCGCCCTGTGGGGTGCCGGTGATCGTCCCCTCGGTCGTGCCCACCGTGGTGAGCACTCCCGCTTTCAGGAACGCCTTGACCAGCGCGAGCACCCGCTTGTCACCGATCCTGCACCGGAGCCGGTCCATCAAGGCGGTGTGGTCGATCATGTCGAAACACGCCTCAATGTCGGCCTCCAGCACCCACTCATACGATTTGCTCGCGAAGTGGTGGATCTCGGCGACCGCGTCCTGCGCGCGCCGGTTAGGTCTGAACCCATAGGAGCACGACTTGAAGTCGGCCTCGAAGATGGGTTCCAGGACCAGCTTCAAAGCTGCCTGCACCACCCGGTCGGTCACGGTCGGGATGCCCAACTTGCGCAGCTTGCCGCTGGCCTTGGGGATCATCACCTGCCGCACCGGCACCGGCCTGAACTCTCCAGCCCTCAACTGGGCTCGAATGTTTCGCAGGAACTCCTCCACCCCGACCCCGGAACTGATCCGTGCCACGGTGACACGGTCCACCCCGGGAGTCTTGGACCCCTTGTTCCCGGCGACGCGTTCCCACGCCATCGTCAAGAACGCCGGATCACACACAAGGTTCCACAGGTCATCGAACCGGCGACCACCATCGGTGGCCGCCCAACCATGCAGCTTGGTCTGCATCCTCCGTACCCCCAGATAGGCCCGAGCATCGCTGGGCCATCCGGAGGCGCCGACATTCACCGGCGCGTCTTCGGACATTACATTCACCTTCTTCTGCTTTCTCTCACTGCCGCCCTTCCCCATGTGACCGGCTTTCCCGGCCTCGGAGTACTACGGCGGCTCCGCCCCACCCACACCCTTCGGCAGGCAACGCACCTATCCCCAAGAAGCGGGGAGCGGAATGCGGATGGTTCCCACGTTCACTGTTGTTCGGTTGACGGGCGAGGCGTCCGGCTTTACCCCTGCGGCATCGTCGTGGCTACGCCGTAGACCTTCACCACGACCTGCCGGACCCGACACATACCATCGTTCCGACAGTTCCCCGCCCCGGCGGTCATCTGGCTGACGACCACCACCGGCGGTTACGCACCGCACTCCAGCCCGTATCCACCGGGTTCGAGCTGGTCGACGATCAAGAGGCTTTACGACACCGGTTCCTCTCGTACACCTTCCCGTCTTGCTCACCAGACACGGCCCATCCGGTAGTACTGGACCGTCCTGACTTTGTCACGGCTGCTCCCACCCACCCCAGGCGTTCCCCCAGGACAGGCTGCCGTCAGCTTCACTTGGCCGCTACGACGGCCAACCAATGCAGGTCTCCCACCTCCATCCGATACAACAGCGCCTCGTGGCGCAC
>CALMKG010000346.1 GCA_937867175.1 uncultured Propionibacterium sp.
CGGTCGATCAGGATCGGCCGGTCCGGGGTGACGCCCACCGCGGCCGCCATGTAGCCGGCCAGCGCCGCCGGATCGTGCACGATCTCCATGCCGCGCCCACCCAGCACATAGCTGGGGCGCACCATCACCGGGTAGCCGATTTCGGACGCGACCAGTTGCGCCTCGGCCACCGTGGTGGCCATCCCGGACGCCGGCATCGGGATCTCCAGGCGGGCCATCATCTCGTTGAACCGGTCCCGATCCTCGGCCAGGTCAATCGTCTCGGGGCTGGTCCCCAAGATCGGCACGCCCGCCTGCTGCAGCGCCCCGGCGATGTTCAGCGGGGTCTGGCCGCCGAACTGGCAGATCACCCCGGCCGGCTGCTCCTTGGCGCAGATCGCCAGCACGTCCTCCACGGTCAGCGGCTCGAAGTAGAGCTTGTCCGAGGTGTCGTAGTCGGTCGAGACCGTCTCGGGGTTGCAGTTGACCATGATGGTCTCGTAGCCGGCGTCCCGCAGCGCGAACGCGGCATGGACGCAGCAGTAGTCGAACTCGATGCCCTGCCCGATCCGGTTCGGTCCGCCGCCCAGCACCATCACCTTTCCACGCTGCGAAACCGCGACCTCGTCGTGTCCCGAATAGGTCGAGTAGTAGTAGCGCGCGTCGTCTACCCCCGAAACCGGCACGGCCTGGTAAGCGTGCTGCACGCCCAGCCGCAGTCGCTGCGCGCGGATCGCGTCCTCATCCACGCCGAGCAGCTTGGCCAGGTAGCCGTCTGCGAAACCGTCCTGCTTGGCGCGCACCAGAAGGTCGTCGGGCAGCGGCCCGCCCCTGGTGGCGAGGACCTGCTCCTCCAGCCCGACCAGTTCGGCCATCTGCTCCAGGAACCACTTGGTGATCTTGGTCTTGGCGTGCAACTGGTCGACGGTGGCACCCTTGCGGAGCGCCTCGTAGCAGACGAACTGTCGTTCACTAGTGGGTTCGGCCAGCAGCTCCAGTAGCTCGTCCAGGTCGAGTTCGTGGAAGTCCTTCGCGAAGCCGAGCCCCAGGCGTCCGATCTCGAGCGAGCGGATGGCCTTCTGGAACGCCTCCTTGTAGGTCTTGCCGATGCTCATCACTTCGCCGACCGCGCGCATCTGCGTACCAAGCTTGTCGATGGCCCCGGGGAACTTCTCGAACGCCCAGCGGGCGAACTTGACCACCACGTAGTCGCCGCTCGGGGTGTACTTGTCGAGCGTGCCGTCGCGCCAGTAGGGGATCTCGTCCAGGGTCAACCCGGCCGCCAGCAGCGAACTCACCATCGCGATGGGGAAACCGGTGGCCTTGCTGGCCAGCGCGGACGACCGGGACGTGCGGGGGTTGATCTCGATCACCACGAACCGGTCGGTTTCGGGGTTGTAACCGAACTGCACGTTGGTGCCGCCGATCACCCCAACCCGGTCGACGATCCGGTGGGCGGCTTCTTGCAGGCGTTCCTGCACGCCGACGGGCACGGTGAGCATCGGCGCGGTGCAGTAGGAGTCGCCGGTATGAACCCCCATCGGGTCGACGTTCTCGATGAAGCAGACGGTGATCATCGTCCCCTTGGCGTCCCGCACCACCTCGAGCTCAAGCTCCTCCCAGCCGAGCACCGACTCCTCGACGAGCACCTGGTTGACCATGGACGCAGCCAAGCCGCGCGCGCAGACCGTGCGCAGTTCCTCGGCGTTGTAGACCAGCCCGCCGCCGGTGCCGCCCATCGTGTAGGCCGGACGCAGCACCACCGGGTAGCCGAGCTCGCGGGCCACCTGCTCGGCCTGGGCGACCGAGGTGACGGTGCGGCTGCGCGGCATCTCGATGCCAAGTTCGTCCATGGTGGCCTTGAACTGTTCGCGGTCCTCGCCGCGGCTGATGGCGTCCTGCTCGACGCCGATGGTCTGCACCCCGTATTCGTCGAGGACGCCGGCCTCGGCGAGTTGGCTGGACAGGTTGAGCCCGGTCTGGCCGCCGAGGTTGGGCAGCAGCGCGTCCGGCCGGGTACGGGCGATGATCTCGGTGAGGCTGGCCACGTTGAGCGGGGCGATGAAGGTCTGGTCGGCCATCACCGGGTCGGTCATGATCGTCGCCGGGTTCGAGTTGACCAGGACGACCTCGTAGCCGAGCCCGCGCAACGCCTTGCAGGCCTGGGTGCCGGAGTAGTCGAACTCGCAGGCCTGCCCGATCACGATGGGGCCCGAACCGATGATCAGGACCCGGTTGATGTCATCGCGTTTCGGCATGGTGACTCCTTCGTGCTTGCGTCAATGCAGGACTCTACGGCGTCCGCCGTCGTCGTCGCGATTCTGCCCAGCCGGACGGGCCCCGCACGCGGTCCCGCCGCAGCATTCAGGGCACAAAGACCTCTTCGGCCCAGCTGAGCACGGTCCAGCCCGACGTCGCCGAGCCCTCCAGCAGGATCACGTCGGTGTTGGCCAGGACGCGGGTGCTCGGACGTTCCACGTTGCCGGCTCGGTGCGGCACCCAGACCCGCATGGCAGCGCCGTGGGAGACCGCGGCAGCCACCTCGTGGGAGTCCGCGATCCGGGCGACGGCCGCATCGTAACGAGCGAAGAAACTGTGGGCGTCCTCACCGTCATCAAGCTTGAAGTGGGGTTCGGTGACCCAGCGAGCCAGCGTCGAGACGTAACGCGTCCAGTCGGTCGTCAGCTCCTCCACCCCCGCCGGAATCTCCCGCAACTCAGGCAGCTGACGCACGCCGAGCCCGCGCCGGGTAGCCAGCGGGGTGGCGGTCTGGACGGCGCGGGTCAGGTCGGACGCATAGACCGCCTCGATTGCCGCGTCTGCGAGCCGGTCGGCCAGTGCTTCGGCCTGCGCAAGACCGGTCCGGTTGAGCGGTGCACCGGGATGGGCGGTGTCGAGCACGTGGTTGACATTGGACTCGGTCTGGCCGTGTCTGATCAGGTAGAGGCGCACGACTCCAGACTATGCAGCGGCGACGACCGACCCGCCGTGCCTGCCGTCCGGGCAAGCGTGAAGCGCCTTGGCGCCCGGCGTTAGGCTCCGGTCATGAGCAAGTCAACCGGCGAGTTCCGGTTCAAGGGGCGATCACTTGCCGAGCTCACCGCACTGGTGACGGCGACCTCGGGCGAGACCTTCGAGACACTGTCACCGTTGACGGGTGCGCCGTTGGCGCGCATCCCGCTGTCGGATGATGCCGATGTCGTCGATGCCATCGAGACCGCCCGCGACCACCAGCCCAACTGGGCGAAGTTGGCGGTCGCAGACCGGGCCGCCCGGCTGCTGCGATTCCACGACCTGCTCCTGGACAACCAAGCCGCCCTGCTCGACCTGATCTGCCTGGATTCCGGCAAGACACGCATGGACGCCTACACCGAAGTCGTGCACCTCACGCTGACTGCGCGCTACTACGCGATCCGGGGGCCGGCGCTGCTGCGAGGACGACGTGCCCTTGCGCTGCTGCCAGTGGTGACCCAGGTGGGCGTGAGTCGGGTGCCGAAAGGTGTGGTGGGCCTGATCACCCCGTGGAACTATCCGCTGACGATGGCCATCTGCGACGGGCTGGCCGCGCTGCTGGCCGGCAACACGGTGGTGCACAAGCCGGCCTCTGA
>CALMKG010000347.1 GCA_937867175.1 uncultured Propionibacterium sp.
ATGGTGCGCAGATACATCTCAGTGGTGTCGATCAGTTCGCTCATGCATCCCTCCCGGTCATTCGGGAAGCCTACAGACCTCCTCAGACCTCCTGCATAGGATGCCTGGATGAGCTTCAAGGTGGCCCACCGCACCAGCGTCCCGGCTGATCGGCTGCCCGGTTGGGTCGAGCGCTTCACTACCCGGCACGGGCAGTTGGTCGTCCAGTACCTGCCGGACGCGTTGCTGCTGCGCGCTGCCGACGGGGCGCTGGCCAGGCTGATCAACCTCTGGGAGCCGCTGCCTGCCGACGTGGCGGACCTGGCCACCGCCATCCAGCACCTGACGGCACCCCGGACGTTCGGGCTGTTGCTGGTACGCAAGGGCGCGGACGCCGTGGGGATCGCCGAAGGCGACCAACTGGTAGCCCACAGGATCTCGCGACACTACGTGCAGGCACGCACCAAAGCCGGCGGCTGGTCGCAGCAGCGCTACGCCAGACGACGCCAGAACCAAGCGCGCAGTGCTTATCGGCAAGCCGCCGAGGACGCCTTCGAAGTCGTCGTGCCGCACCTGCCCGGGCTTGCAGCCTTGGTGACCGGGGGCGATCGACAGGGCCTCGCCGAGGTCTTGACTGATCCACGCCTGGAGGCGCTGGCCCGGCTGCCCCGGCGCCATCCGGTGCTCCCGGTACCCGACGCGCGACTGGCCGTGCTGGCTGACGCGGTCCGCCAGGCCCGCAGCGTCCCGGTCGAGTTGGACGCCCGGGGCGCCGGTCAGCCGCCCGAATGACGGCGCCGGGCCGGACCCCTGCTCGACGGCTGGGCCCGCCAGTAGACCAACGCAGCGGCGGCCGCCGAAATCAAGGCTGCGATACCCAGCGCGGTGATGGCGCTGCTTGGCTGTCCCCCGTTCGATGCTGGACTCCCGGGCTCTGCTGTGGGCGCGGTCGGGGTGGGTGAGGGCGTCGGAGTCGCCGAGGCGGGGGGGATCGAGGGCGCAGGGTCCAGCGGCTGCATCGTGGTGGGCATCTCCGCCTTGATCAACAACGGCTCGTTCCTCGACCCCAGCAACAGCCCGGCGCCGTCCAGCGATGTGGTGACCGACTCGCCCTGTGGCTGCTCGGGCGCGGCCTCTTGGGCTGTCACCGTGTACAGCGTCATGTCCAGCCGCAACACACTGTTGTAGGTGCGCAGGACCACGGTTGTCGGGTCGATGAAGACGCCGTCTGTCACCCACGACGGAGCCTCCGATTCCCAGATCAACTCGTATTCACCCGAATCGGCGGGCGCTGGAGCGTAGTAGAACCCGCCGGGATCACCCTTGGTCACGATCCACACGTTGCCGCGCGGCGAGACCATCATGGCCAAGGCGTCATGGGGACCGTCAGGATAGTGGAGGGTCCATTGGGTGAAGGGCGCGGACGTGCCGTAGCCCAGCGCTTCGAGGCGGTACACCGAGATGGCGGACCGGTCCCCCCGCGCGTCGCCGATGTCGCCGACGTACAGCCGGCCGTTTACGTAGCTGAGTGACTCGACCCGGGACGGGCTCGCGTCGAAGCTCACGGTCCCGGCTGGTGAGCCGTCCGGGTGAATCGCCGCCACGCTGCCGGTACCGCCGTCGGTCGGGTTGACCAGCCAGTAGACCGAGCGGTCAGGGTCGGCGGCCAAGCCACCCGAGTCTGCGAGCCTTGAGTCGGAAAATGTGATGGTGTCGCCGGGGGCTGCGATGGCTGGAGATGCCATGCCGAGGAAGACAGCGCCGGTCAGGGCACCCACCAAGAGCTGCCGGGGTCTCGCCATCGCTCCTCCTTCCACTATTCGAGGGCAGTCTAGC
>CALMKG010000348.1 GCA_937867175.1 uncultured Propionibacterium sp.
GCAACCGGGACGTTGGTGGCTCCTTCGAGGTGGGAGCCACCGGGAATGTGGGGGTCGAAGGCCGGGTAGATCGAGGTGATCAGGTGGTTTACCTCGGTGGCGGCCTGCAGACCGATGATCGTCGAGTCGGCGGGCCGCAGGGCGCGAACCGTTGACCACGGGAACCAGCGGGCCAAGACCGAACCGGCGAACGGTGTCGCTATCGCCACCAGCCGCCGAATCCGGGAGTCGGC
Organism: uncultured Propionibacterium sp.; assembly: GCA_937867175.1. Classification (GTDB taxonomy): domain Bacteria; phylum Actinomycetota; class Actinomycetes; order Propionibacteriales; family Propionibacteriaceae; genus Brooklawnia. The sequence goes on from CALMKG010000348.1 coordinate 234, forward strand.
GTCTTTGGTGAGCACGTGCTTGCCGATGAGTCCGCCCTTGCTGTGCGCCACGACCACCACGTCACGCAGGTTGCGGGCAGCCAGCTGGGCGGTCACGACCGCCGAGCCGTCCGCCACGGCCATCGTGCTTCTGCCCAGCTGGGGTACCACGTGCACCGGATGCCCCTCGCGATTCAACCGCTCGGCGACCGGCCGCATCATCGTCCACTCCTCGACGACTCCGGGGAGCAGCAGCACCGGCGACAGATCGCCCTCCGCGAAGCTGGCGGGCACCTCGCGGCGGACCAGGCCATCGACGAAGCCACGCGTCACCCACGCGTAGTCCCGGCCCCAGTACCAGCCTCGGCGCGCCAGTTCGCTCGCCTGGTCGAGGGCGTCGAGGGGCCGCAGCCTGCGCGGGCTCGGCGCGCCACCGGCCTCAGCGGTGGGCGTGTTCATCGATCAGCGCGGCGATCTTGGCGGGAGCGGCGAACATCGTGGCGTGCGGACCGGGCACTGCGGCATACCAGCCCGCCTGGAACTCGGTGGCGAGATGGGCGCCCCACACGGTCGGGACGATGGGGTCGTCCGTACCGCAGATCACCAGTGTCTTGGCCGTGATGCGTTTCGCGAGTTCGTCGAGGTCTACCCCCAGCAGGTGCGGAGTCTGCTGCACCATGTACGGGATGCCAGCTCGCACCAGGTAGTCGTAGACCGCCATCGCCGCGACGCTTGGTGGTTCTTTGAGCCCGTTGGCGAGCAGCAGCCCGGCGAGTTTCGGGATCGAACGCGCGCTCGGCGCCACCACCGGGGCGATGAGCACGATGTGATCGACCTGTTCGGGGAAGTCGGCCGCCATTTCGGCGACCACCTGGGTGCCCATCGAGTGTCCCACGACCACGGGGTGATCGAGTTGCTTGTCGGTGAGGAACCGGCCGACCAGGCCGGCATGTTCGGCGATCGTCAGGTCGCGGTCGGGACGCGGGGAGCGTCCGTACCCGGCGAGGTCGATCAGGTAGACGTCTCCGTGGTTCGCGAGTTCGACCGCGGTGGGCCCGTAGGCGCGGGCCGAGACGCCGATGCCATGCACCAGCACGAAATCGGGGCCGGTCTTTTCGGGCACTTGGCAGCCGAAGCGGTAGACGACCAGCGAGGCGTCGCCGTAGCCGACGCGGCTCGTGTGATATTCGACCGAGCCGACATAGCGTCCCTTGTACACGACCTCATCGCGCGAGCGGTGGCGGCGGGACGACATGACATCAGCCTAGTACCTGCTGCTGCCACGAGGCTCGTTGCCGGTGGTGGACTGGCGGGTGCACGATTCTCGGCAACCTGGCGGCAATCACGGCAACTCGACGCGACACCGCACGCTCCCGGGGGCTAGAATGAAAGCGCTTTCCGGATCGCTGTCGAAACGCGGGAAGTTCCTGGTTCGCCGGCAAAGAGGGAGTGCGCGATGGTGCAGTTCATGAGTGGCCCCGAGGCAGCCGAACTCATCCAGGACGGCGACACCATCGCGATGCTCGGCAACGGCGGCATGACCGTCGAACCCCGCCTGGTTTACCGCTGCATCGGCGAGCGCTTCGCGAACACCGGCGCACCCCGAGGCCTCACCCTGATCCACTCGGCCGGCATCGGCGACCGCGCCGACGAGGGCCTCAGCCGGTTTGCCCAGGACGCCATGACCAAGCGCGTCATCGGCGGCCACTGGGCGTGGTCGCCTCGCATGCAGGCGATGGCCAACCAAGGACGCATCGAGGCCTATAACCTGCCACAGGGCGTCATCTGCCAGCAGTACCGCGAGATCGCGGCCAAGCGTCCCGGCCTGATCACCCGCACCGGGCTCGGCACCTTCGTCGACCCCCGCATCGACGGCGGCAAGCTGAACTCGGCGGCCACCGAAGACCTGGTCAGCCTCATCGAGGTGGCGGGTGAAACCTACCTGCACTACAAGCCTTGGCACATCGACGTCGGCATCATCAAGGGCAGCACCGCCGACCTCGACGGCAACATCGTGATGACCGACGAGGTCGCCTTCCTGGAGGCGCAGGCCATCGCGCAGGCTGCCCACAACTGCGGGGGACTGGTGATCGCCCAGGTTCGCAACCTCGCCGAACGGGGCAGCCTCCACCCGCAGTTGGTCAGGGTGCCGGGCATCCTGGTCGACGTGGTCGTGGTGGATCCCGACCAGTGGCAGACCAGCCAGGGCGTCCACGACCCTGCGCTGTGCGGGGCTGCGCGGCGTCCGATGGCGGCGTTCGAACCGATGCCGCTCAACCAGCGCAAGATCATCGCCCGCCGGGCCGCCCACGAACTCGAGCCCGGCATGGTGATCAACCTCGGCTTCGGTATCCCCGACGGTGTCGCCTCGGTCGCCCACGAGGAGCACCTGATGGACGACATCACCGCGACCATCGAGCAGGGCCTGATCGGCGGCATCCCCGCGCAAGGCGACATCTTCGGAGCCGCCTACAACCCGCAGGCGTTCGTCGACGCCCCAAGTCAGTTCGACTTCTACGCCGGCGGCGGTCTCGACCTGACCTGCCTCGGCATGGCGCAGGTCGACCGGCACGGCAATGTCAACGTCAGCCGCTTCGGCGCCACCATCGCCGGCTGTGGCGGCTTCATCGACATCAGCCAGTCGGCCGAGATGGCGGTCTTCTGCGGCACCTTCACCGCCGGTGGGCTGCAGACGGAGGTGGTCGACGGGGAACTGTCCGTCGTCGCGGAGGGCCGCGCCACCAAGTTCGTCGATGAGGTCGAGCACATCACCTTCTCGGGACGCCAGGCCCACCTGCAGGGCCAGACCGTGCTGTACGTCACCGAACGCGCGGTCTTCCGGCTCACCGAGGACGGCCCCGAGTTGATCGAGGTGGCCCCCGGCATCGACCTGCAGACGCAGGTACTCGATTTGATGGGCTTCCGGCCTGCCATCTCACCCGAACTGACCACCATGGACGCCGGCATCTTCGCCGAAGCCCCCAGGGGGCTCACCTTTTAACACCGATCCGCGCCAGATCACCACGGCGCAAGACCAATGTCCCAAATCGCCAGTTCCGTCCCAAACCACCAGTTCCGAGAGCCAACCACCAGTTCTGTCCCAACCGCCGGCGATATCCCAAATCGCCAAGCCAGAAGGAGAAGCCCATGACCGAGAGGTTCGCCGCTGGCAGCGGCGAGGAGATCCGCATTGAGACCGACGGCGCGGTGGCGACCCTGGTCGTCGACCGTCCCGCGCAGCGCAACGCATTGTCGATCCCGGTCTGCGAGCAGATCGACGATCTGCTCTCGGGGATTGAGGCCGACCCCCAGATCCGCGTCCTGGTGGTGACCGGCAGCGGACCAAAGTCGTTCATCGCCGGCGCCGACATCAACGAATTGGTTGCCTACACCCCTGCGCAGGGCTACCGGCACATTGAGGTCGGCCACCGGCTGTTCACCCGCATCGAGAACCTGGCCATCCCGACCATCGCCTGCGTCAACGGCTACTGCCTGGGCGGCGGCTTGGAGATTGCGATGGCCTGTGACATCAGAGTGGCAAGCACAAACGCCAAGTTCGGGCTGCCCGAGATCAACATCGCGATGGTGCCCGGCTGGGGCGGCACCGAGCGGCTGCAACGACTGATCGGCCAGTCGCGGGCCGCCGCGATGATGATCACCGGCGAGATGATCACCGTCGAGGAAGC
>CALMKG010000349.1 GCA_937867175.1 uncultured Propionibacterium sp.
CACGCAGCAGGCCGCGATGGATGCCGCAGACGATGGCGGGGTTCTTCCGGGCCGCCGCCAGCACCGGGCAGCTGCGCATCTCGATGGTGCCGACGACGGTCTGCTGCGGGGAGAAACCCAGCTCGTCCATCCAGCCGAGGAAGTCACCTGCAGGTCGGGCGTCGGCCATTTGCTCCGCCAGGCGTCCTCCCCAGGCTTCGCCGGTACGTTCGGCGAACTGCACGGCGTCGGGCAGGCCCTGCACCGATTCCACCAAGGCGTTCACCAGCTCGAGGTAGTCGATGCCGCCGCCCAGTGCGGTGGCCCGGTAGTGCCGCGCCGGACGTCCGGGGCGCTCGGAACGGACTTCGGTGAACTCGGCCAGGCCCGCGTCCACCAACGACGACAGGTGCTCGCGGACGGTGTTGCGGTGCAACTGCAGGGTGTCCGCCAGCTCTGGCACACCCCAGGCCGCGTGCCGACTGCGCAGCCGGCTGAGCACCCGAGCCCGGGCGGCGCTGATGCCCACGGCCGTCAGACCAGTGTCCCGTGGGCCGCGCCACTCACCTTCGTTCATCGGGCCGCGATGCTCGCCCTCGATCATGGCGGCAGTCTATCTGTGGCCGAGTCGCGACAGGAGTTGGGTCGGTGTAGCCCATCGCACAGCTGAGTGGGGCGGGTGTGCCAAGATCGGCCTATGGAGATCGGACGCCGCGAGATCCCGATCGTCCCCGTCGGGGGGACGATCCGGCTTGGCCAGTTCCTGAAGTTCGCCGGCCTGGCGGAGTCAGGGGCACATGCGAGGGAGTTGATCACCTCGGGTGATGTGCAGGTAGACGGTGAGATCGAGACGCAACGTGGGCGCCAACTGCACGGCGGTGAAATGGTGACGGTCATCACCGAGACTCTCGAGCAGACCGTGCGAGTGGGCTGAGATGAGTTTCTTGGACGCACTCACTCGAGGCGTGGGCAGTCTGATTTTCGGCGTGGCAATGATGCTGTTGATCACCGGGTTGGTCGCTCGCACCAGCCGCCGGGTGCTCGGCATCCAGGTCTCGATCACGCGGGCGCTGTTGGTGAGCATGATCGTGTCCGTGGTGCTCGGCTCGCTGCCGACTCTGGCATCGTTCCCGTTCGATCCCGAGAATCCGTCGTCGGCCGATCTGGCGACCATCACCGTGGTCGGGGTTGCCACCCTGCTCGGCGCCTTCGTGATGGCGCTGCTGGTGGTGATGGTGCTGGAGGTCATTGTTCCTACCGGGTCGATGCCGCCGCTGCGCTCGCTGCTGACCGGATGGCGTGCCCGGGTGCGCCGCACCGGGAGATATCTGCGGATCATGGGGATTCTCGGCAGGTACGGTCTGACCGCACAGTTGCGTGTGCTTCGCCCCGGTCAGACCACCGCCGTATCGGTGCGTCGCGCCATGGAGGAGATTGGGGTCACCTTCGTCAAGCTCGGCCAAATGCTCTCCACACGCAGCGACCTCCTGCCCGCCGAGTACATCAACGAACTGGCCAAGTTGACCATCGACGCCGAACCCCAGGAGTTCCGGCTGGTCCGCGGGGTGCTGGAGGACGAACTCGGCCCTAAGCTCGACCGGCTCCAGATTGATCCAGAGCCGGCAGCTGCCGCCTCGGTGGCGCAGGTGCACAACGCGGTCCTGGACGAGGAGCACTCGGTGGTGGTGAAGGTGCAGCGGGCCGGGGCCGCCGAGCAGGTCAAGATCGACCTACAGATCCTGGAACGACTCGCGCGCAGGGTGGCGCGTAATGCCTCGTGGGCGCGGCAGATCGGCGTCGTCGAGATCATCGACGGCTTCGCCCAGTCGGTCCGTGAGGAACTCGACTACCACACAGAGGTCGACAACTTGGCCGCGCTGCGGGACGGGTTGCGGGCCGACGGGGTGCGCGTCCCGGAGGTCTACGACGATTTGTGCACCGAACGGGTCATAGTGATGGAGCGCTTCGATGGCACCCCGTTGGCGCGGGCCGGGACGCTGGTGGCGGAACTGCCCGTCGATGTCCGGCGCCATAGCGCGGACGTACTGTTGCGCGCGGTGCTCGGGCAGATCCTCGACCAGGGTGTCTTCCATGCCGATCTGCACTCCGGCAATGTGGTGATCTGGTCCGACGGGCAGGTGGGTCTGCTCGACTTCGGTTCGGTCGGCCGGTTGGACGCCCCGGCGCGTCGCAACCTCGGCCTGCTGCTGTGGGCGGTGGACGCCGACGACCCGGGGCTGGCGACCGATGCCGTCCTCGAACTGCTCGACCACGACGACAACCTAGACGAACGTGCCCTCGAGCGAACCATGGGGGTGCTGATCACCCGGGTGCGCGGCGGGGCAACCGGCGGCAGCCTCGCCTTCTTCCAGCAGGTACTGAAGGTCGTTTTGCAGCAAGGCATGAGTGTTCCCAGCAACATCGCCTTGGCATTGCGCTCTCTCGGCTCACTCGAAGGGACGCTGAAGATTCTGCACCCCCAGCTCGACCTGATCGCCAGTGCCCGGGATCTGTCCCGCAGTGTGGTGGGGGACATCTCCACCGATGGCATCAAGCGACAACTGTCGAATCAGGCGGTCCGGACGTTGCCGTTGTTGACACAGCTACCCAGAAGACTGAACCGGATCACCGACGAGCTGCAGAACGGTCGATTCACCACCCACATGCGGATTGTCTCGCATCCGGACGATCGGGATTTCCTGACCGGTCTGGCCAACCAAGTTGTGGTGGCGGTGCTTGCCGGTTTCGCGGTCTTGGGTGCGATCCTCCTGCTGGTTACCAGTGGTGGCCCAATGCTCGACCGCTTCCGCGTCTACGACATCTTGGGCTACCTGCTCGGCTTCGCGGGCCTGGTCTTGGCGGTGCGGTCGGTGGCGATGGTCTTCGGACGCCGCACCTGAGCGCGACCGGCCGGACGGATTGGCTTCTGGCTACAGGTTCTAGCGGTAGTTGCTGAATTGGACCGCGAAGTCGTAATCCGCCTCGCGGATGAGCCGCTGGACGGCCTGCAGGTCGTCGCGCTTCTTGGAACTCACCCGCAGCTCGTCGCCTTGGATCTGGGCCTTGACGCCCTTGGGTCCCTCGTCGCGGATCAGCTTGCCGATCTTCTTCGCGT
>CALMKG010000350.1 GCA_937867175.1 uncultured Propionibacterium sp.
ATCGGCGGGGATCGTGACCAATTGATCGAACGAATCGCCTTGTTTGAGTGGGATGGTCAGCTGCGCCATCACAGGCCTCCGTATGCGACGGTGCCGGACGAGCGGCGAAGGCGAGACTGCTCGCGGATGACCTCTTCACAGTAGGCGCGGAACCGAGCCTCGAAGTCCTCGGAACGGCCCTTGTCGAAGGTCTCGGCGTCTTGCTTGAGGTAGGCCCGCGAGCGTGCCCACAGCAAGAGGTGGATGTGGTGCTGCTCAGCCACCTCCGGATCTGCGTCGAGCAGACTCTTGAGAGGCATGCGAAACACCGCCAGCTCCAGGGTGTCGGCGACCGTCGGGGTCGGCCAGACGCGGAGCTTGCGATCCTCAAAGCCCTGCACGACAACTCGCACAGGGCCTTGAGTACCGTTGAACCGAACGCCGTTGCGCTCGGCGGTTTCAGGCGTGAGCACCTCCAGCCGACCGCCGTCGGAGCGGCGGGTGGCGGTGCGAACCTTGAGCACCTTGGCGTGGAGCGGGTACCACTCCACACCAGGGGTGATGGCGAGCTGCGTCACCGCCGGAGTCGAAGCGTCAGGGATGCCGTCCGTCTTGCGGGCAAGCATCACCTGAGCGTCGTTCAGGTAGGTGAGGAGTTCTTCGTCCGACCACAGGAACGGCTCGACTGTGTCGGCCAGCTCCTGGCGGAGAAGAGCGAGCAGCTCGTCGGTGCTCATCAGGCTTCACCCTTTTCTTCGCGGTACTTGTTCCAGGCGTCGGTGCGCTCCTTGTTGTCAGGAGTCCAGCCCAGGATCGCAGCCACGGCCTTGGCACCAGGGACGCCACCGGCAGTGAAGTCGTTGGTGTTGTTGCGCAGTACGATGGCGTCGAACGCGTCGAACAGGGCGCTGCGGCGTGCAGCCAGATCCGTGGGCTCGCTGTCGGCGGGCTTCTCAGCCTCGACCAGCTCTTCTTCAGGCACAGCGCCGATGGCGATGACCTCGTCGTAGCAATCGGGCGGCACGTAGGTGGGCTCGCCCTTCTTGAATTCGATGACGTGGCCGCGCAGGGTGGCCACAGTGCGGTTGCGTTGCAGAACAAAGTTCATGGGGTTCTCTCCTGGTAGAGCGACGGGGCCGAAGCCCCGTCAGCGATCAGTCTGGTCAGGCGACCTGGACTTCGTTGGAGCGGTTCTGGATTGTGTAGAGCACACGAACCGTCACCGTGCCGGCGGTGGCGCCGCCGGTGGCGTTGGCCAGGGTGATGCGAATGTCTTCGCCGTTGCCACGGAAGCCCGTGGGCACCAGGGCGGTACGGCCAGCGGTCTTGATGCTGGTCGCGCTCAGGTAACGGGTGGCGTTGACCGAGTCACCCACGGCGACGGTAGCGGTGCCAGCGTCGTTCGAGGCGGTCTCGACGATCACATCGCCGCTGATCACGGTTGCCAGCGGGGGCAGGCCGATCACGTCGAAGATCTGGGCGGCGCCGGCGGCGTTGAAGACGCGCTCGACGCCGTCGGTGGCAACCAGCGAGTCGGTCACGTTGAAGGTGAACTCAGCGACCAGGGGGTACTGCAGAGTGCGGTTCTTGCGGAGTTTGGCCATGGTTGGCTCCTATTCAGATGGGTGTGCTACGGGCCGGGGCCGAAGCCCCAGCTGCTCATCACTGAGCGACGTAGCAGGAGATCACGCCGAAGTCTTCGGCGGTGCCTTCGTAGATGTTGTGGAAGACAGGCTTCTTGAAGCCCAGGATCTTGCCCACCGAGATACCTTGCTGGTTCTCGTAGTCGAAGCCTTTCTCCACCCACTCAGGAGCGCCGATGTCAGCCATGCCCAGGGCTTGTGCGCCGCAGAACAGGATCTGGCAACCGTCCACGGTGCCGGTGCCACCCCACTTGCTGCCGGAAGCGGCGGCAGAGGTGTTGTAGACGTGGCGGAACTCGTGCAGGTAGATGCCGTCGACCTTCACGCTGGAGCCGGTGAACAGGGACTCGTTCTTGTCACGCTGCTGCGAGTGACGCAGGTTCAGCATGTAGTCCGGGTCCATCTTCAGCTTGGCCATGGCCTGCGGAGTCAGGAAGGCGTGGAAGGTCTCGTCGCCGCCGTCGCCCATCACGCCACGGATGTAGCGGTCCTTGGCGTAGGCCTTGAGCTGCACCAGCATGTTCCAGGTCGGGGTGTCGGTCGCGGCCACGCTCGAGGTAGCGGCGTTGGCCACCAGGGTCTTGGCAGTGCCGTCCCAGCGCAGGCGGCGGTTGGCCGTCGGGGCGCTCACGTCAGCGGCGAACTCCAGGTTGGTCAGGTCCGAGCCGATACGGTTGGCACCCTTGTTGGTCTTGCCGAAGCCCACGCCGGACATGGACAGGAAGGCCATCTGGTCCATGCGGTCGGCCAGCCAGTAGGCCAGGACGTCACGGCTGTTGGCGCGGAATTCAACGACCGACTTCTGGTCAGCCATACGGCCTTCGTGGCGGTTCGCATGACGCAGCTGGTCGATGCGGATCACCTGATCGAAGGATTGCATGGCTTCTTCGTTGCCTTCCAGCGTGCGGTCGCCGGCCACGCCGTCGCCCTGCAGGTCAGCCAACAGAGTGATCACTGCGCGTGCGCCCTTCTCGGACTTCTTCAGCTCAGTGATGTGCTGAATCATCGAGTTGGGACCCTTGCCCAGGAACTTGTTGATGAAGGAGTGGTTGCGGGCCTGTTTCCACAGGTCCTTGGACCAGATGGTCTTTTGCTCAGTCGTGAGCGCTGCAAAGTTGGTCAATGCCATGGTGGCATCTCCTCTATGTCGAAATCAGATATGCGACTGGTGTCGCGCCTTTTCCGTCTGATGTCGCCCAGACATGCGAGGAGGTGGAAGGGCTGTCGTGCCTTGCCTTACCGAGTTGAGTCGAATGATACTCGAAAAAAGAGAAACGACGCCAGAGGCGTCGTTTCTTGTTGGTGAGAGGTGACGATCAGCCGGCGTGCAGCTTGCTGCGCAGCTCGTAGCCCATCAGCGGCCAGATCTTGTTGACCGCGTTCTGGCGGGCAATCTTTCGGCCCACTTCGGCGTCGAAGTTCTCGGGGCTGGCACACGCCGACTCGCCGGTCACGGTGAAGCCGTTGCGCAGCACCAGCACGCAGAACGTCAGCAGGCGCAATTCAGTTTTGAGCTGGCCGATTTCATCGGGGTAGACGCCACGCCCTAGCGCGACCTGTGCATTGGTGAACGCACCTGCAACGCCGTCAGCGGCAGTGAAGTAGTGCTCGCCGACGATGTTCGCCTCGATGTCAGCCGGCGTGATGCGCGGCGCCGTCAGGCCCTTGGCTTGAATCTCTTGCTCGAT
>CALMKG010000351.1 GCA_937867175.1 uncultured Propionibacterium sp.
AGGAGTGTCGTTGGGGTTGGCGAATTACCCTCGTGTGTATGGCCGACAAGCTGAAGATCCACCGCCTTCGCGACAGGCTGCGCAGGATCTGGCCCGGGTTGCCGAGCGGCGTCTCGGACCTTCGCGGAACGCTCGGCGCCGCGCTCGAGGACGTGGGACGGCTGACTGCCGCCACCATGCTCGGCTACCTGCTGACCATTAAGCTGCTGCCGCCGCCCGTGGACCTGACCGGTGCCCTCACCGCGATGCTCATCGTCCAGGCTTCGTTGCGTGGCTCCTTCCGGGCCGGCATGGTGCGCGTGGTGGCGGTATTCACCGGCATCTCCATTGCCATGGTCGTGGCCGCTTTCGTCGGCCTGCACTGGTGGTCGCTTGCGCTGGTCGTCTTTGTGGCGCTGATGATGGCGCGTGTGCTGCGGCTGGAGAGCGGCTCACTGGAGGCCGCCATCAGCGCCATGTTGATTCTCGGTTCGGCGGGCGTGGAAGTGGCCGCCTTCACCAGGTTCGCCAACACCGTGATCGGCACCGCCGTCGGTATCGTGCTGCCGTTGCTGTGGCCCCGGCGGGTGCAGATCCCCGACCTGACGCGCGACCTCAAGGAGATCTCCCGACGGCTGTCCGAGGTGTACAACGACGCCGCTGCCCACTTGAGCCGGCACCCGATGACCAAGGACGAGGCCGGGCGTTGGCTCCGCGCCACCAGACACATCACCCCGCTGATTTCCACTGCCACCAGCACGCTGGACGAGGCGGTCGACGTGCAGCGGTACAACACCCGCCAGATCTTCAATGCAGATGTGGTGCCTCTGGTGCGCAGCGGACTCGAAGCGGTGGAGCGCAGCTTGTTGTCCAGCCGCAGTCTTTTCCGGAGCGTCGAAACCGCGGCGCCCGCGCAGCCCACCCCGGACGACGGCTATGGCGACTACGTGCGTCCTGCCCTCGCCGTCGTCCTGAAGGGGTTGAGCCGGGCGGTCGGGACGTTCACCGACCTCGTCGAGGCCGATGCCACTGGGGACGCTGCGGAGGCGGAGCAGCGCCATGAGGCGGCGATGGCCGACGTCCGCGCAGCGACCGCGCACCTCACTGAGCTGATGAGGGTCGACACCGGCCAGGCCAAGCTCTGGTTGCTGCGCGGAACCATCCTGTCTGCGATAGAGAGCATCCTGGCTGAACTCGACTTGGATACCTACCGCGCCTTCCGCGACGACTGGCGAGCATCACAGCTGGGTCGTGCCCTGCCTGCGGGCAGCATCGGCCCCCGCATCCGCAGCCCGTGGGGTCAGTTCGCGCAGCAACGGCTCCGGGCCCGGGCCGCCGATTCCCGGATCGCCCATCCGGAGGGCAGCCACCAGGTGACGTGGGACGACACGACTGCGCTGATGCCTGCGGCCGAGGAGAGAACCGCGCCTCCCGATGAACAACCTGCTTGAATCGGACAGTGGTCACCAATGCCCAAGACGGCGCGTCCGGACCCAGGCTGCTGCCCGCCGTCCTGAATTCGTTCGCCGCAATTCTGGTCGTGGCAGGGTCGGTGCTCGCGTTGCGCACCGAACCCGATGGGGTGCCGACCGCAGCCCTGTTCGGTGGGTCAAGGTCGCCGCTTTCGAACGACCCACGGGCGTTCGGGATTTGGTGGGCGATCATCACCGGCCTGACCGTCTTCCTGGTTTGGCAGTGGTCTGCGCGTGGCCGACCGTCCATGCGGCTGGCGTCGATCGTCGGGCCCGCCCTCGTCGCCGGTCTCGCGCAACTGGCCTGGGTGATGACCGGACGCCGCGGACTGATCACCGCCACCGTCGCGCTGCTGGGGCTCGAAGTAGTTGCGTTGTGCCTGGTCACCTGGCGGCTGGCCAAGCACCGCGCCCGGTGGCTGGAGCACCTGGCCACCGACACCGGCTGGGGGCTCGCCCTGGGGTTTTGTTGCGTGCAGTTGCTGACCAGCGTCGGCATTGTCCAGGAGTCACTGGGTAAGGCCTCCGACGAGGTCGACCTGGTGGTGGCCATCGGCGCCTACGCCGTGCTCGTGATGGTGGCGTTGGGGATGGCCGGCCGCCTGTATCACCAGTTCGCGGTGGGCGTCGGGCTGGTTTGGGGCTTCGGCTGGATGGGGTGGGACCGCCTCACCGGTGAGCCGAGCAGCCTCCTGCTGGGCGCGTTGGCCTGGGTGGGCTGCTTGGCCATCGGGACTGGGTTCTGTGCGTCCGGTGTCCGCCGCCGGACACACGTTCAGGGCCTCGAATGAGGCCTCGGGCTAGCGGGTTTGCTCGGCTCTGTTCTTCGTGGTCCGGACGACCTCCAGACGCTGGGCGCGCAGTCGGTCGTGCTCGGCATTGACATCAGGACGCGGCAGCGGCCCAAGCTTGCGTCCCAGCGCCCGCTCGAGCAAATGGTCGGCTAGCGCCGGGTTGCGGGGCAGGATCGGGCCATGCGGGTAGGTGCCGATCACGTTGCCCTGCACCGCCCCGTCGTAGCCGTCGGTGCCGTTGCCCACGCCGACCTCGACCTTTGCGAACGGCTTGGCGTCCGAACCGAGGCTGGTGAACCCGCCGTGGTTCTCGAAGCCGGTGAGCAATTCCTCGCCGCCGTCCGAACGGTGCCAACAGGACAGCACCTCACCTACCGCCCGCTGGTCACCCCGTCGAGTCTCAACATCCAGTAGCCCGAGCCCGGCGAAGACCTCGTCATTCTCGCCAACGGTGAAAGAGCGCCCGCACAGTTGGTAGCCCGCGCAGACCGCGAACAGCACGCCGCCGGCGTCCAGCCCGGCATGCAGGCCGCGGTCGGTCTGCAACTGCTTGACGGCGGCGATCTGCGCCTGGTCCTCACCGCCACCGAGCAGGTAGACCAAACCGTCCGGGGGCAGTGGCTGGCCGGGTTCGACGTCCACCAGTTCCGCCGGCTCACCGCGCCACTGCAGGCGCTTCAGCAGCACCTTTGCGTTGCCCCGGTCACCGTAGATGCCCAGCAGCGATTGGTAGACCACCACGATCTTGTGGGTCATTTCAGATCCACCCCTCCCAGGCGGCACAGCCGCAGAAACACCGAGTAGGTGGCCAGCACGTCGACGGTGCCGTCGAAGGGCCCCTTCAGGGCATCTGCGACATCTGGAATCACCTCGTGCTCAACCTCCGCGTAGCTCAACCGGACTGCCAGGTCGGCCGAGCGCGGTCCGGTCGCGATCACCCGCCGGCCAGCCAACTGCTCGTAGTCGACGTCCCATAGCCAACTGACGTCGGTGCCGTCGGCGATCAGCGAATCAATGGCCAGGATCACCGGGTCGGATTGCATCACCAGCAGCGACTCGGCCCAGCCGGCTGGGTTCTTCGCCAGCACCAAGCGGGCCTTGGTGTCACCGTAGCTGCCGATCGCGAAGCGTCCAGCGGGTGCCTGCACGGTGCGCATGCCTTTGATAGCGACCGGGGCGTAGACCCCCATCTCGACCGCGGCGGCGAGAGCGCAGACCGCGTTGCCCTTGTTGAACCGGCCAGGCACTTGCAGGTCGAGCCGCAGCCGTTCGCCGTCCGGCATGACCACGTGGTCGCCGTCGACACGGTAGTCGGGGACCTGCTCACCGAGTTCGCAACCTGGGCAGTCCCAGCGGCCGGCCTCGTCGTGAACCAGCACCGATCCGCAGTTGGGGCACAAGGCGGAGTCTTGTGACCAGTCGGTGCCCAAGTCGACCCAGATGACCTTCCGGGCCGGCTGTGCCGACCAGGCCACCAGCGGATCGTTGACGTTGGCCACCACCGTGGGGCCCTCGTCGCCAGCCTCCACCAGGGCTTGGCGCCACTTGCGTCCCAAGGCGTTGATCTCGTGGTGACGGTCGAGTTGGTCACGGCTGAAGTTCAGCATGATCAGCACTTCGGGCCGGCCGTGGCGAATCACGTCGGCCACGACCTGCTCGTCCACCTCGAGGGCCGCAATCGGCGCCTTCGGTCTGGTCGAGAGCGCCGACACCACGCCCTCCCGCAGGTTGGCGCCGTCCGGGTTGGTCACCACGTCGCGCGGGTCGGCCACCGATGCACGCAGGGCCGCGGTCAGCAAGTGGGTTGTGGTGGTCTTCCCGTTCGTCCCGGAGACCACGCCGAGGCGCTTGCCGGCCAGCAGTCGACGAAACAGTGTCGGGTCGATGCGCGTCATGATCGCGCCCTTGATGGACGCCCCGGTGCCGCGTCCGGTGACCCGCGACGCGAAGGCTGCGGTATTGCCCGCCGCGAAGGCGAGGCGTTGCCGGGCCTTGCCGAGGATCGACTGGGTACGCATGGCAGATTCCACCTCGCCATTGTGTCAGAAGCCGAAACCGGCCGACGGGGTGTGGTTGCGTCCGGGCAGCAAAAAGGTGGGGCCGCTCAGCCGAGCTCGAAACCGGGCGCGACTCCGGCGTCGCGCAGGTAGCCCAGCAGATTGGCGGTCAACTCGACGGTATCCAGTTGGTCCGGGTTGAACCAGCGCGCGTCGTCGGCGTCGTCCCCGGGTGTCAGGCTGCCCCCCACCACGGTGGCGACGAAATCGCGCACATCGAACTCGCGGTCCGCCCCGGCTGGCAGTCGGACGCGCAACGCCTCACGTTCAAGGCGCACGTGCAGACCGGTCTCCTCCAACGCCTCCCGGACTGCCGCCTGCTCCGGCGTTTCGCCGGGTTCCAGGCGCCCACCCGGCACGGTCCACCGGCCGATTTGTGGGTGGTGACCTCGTTGGACAAGCAGGATCTGGCCCTCATCGTTGACGATGATCACGCCGGCGGCTGGGATGACCTGCATCACGGCGCCCAGCCTATGTCGGCCGCCGGTGTCGAGGCCCGGCCACGTGAGCGCCGACCCCCGGCAATGCAGCGCCTCAGATCTGCGGCTTGAGCAGCAGGGCCTTGATCGAGTGCTTCATCCAATCGTGGATCTTCTCGGAGTCCCAGCCTCGATCCACGCTCAGCACGCGATAGGTGTCTGGCCCCAGCACGGTTAGGACGACATCATTGGCGGTGTGCTCGTCGAGCCCCTCGCGCAACGAATGGATCCGGTTCAGGGCGTCCACGAGCTTGCCGCAATCGCGTGCCCGCCAGTTCTCGTGGAACTGGTGGATGTCTTGGACCTCGGGGTCGGTCATGCCGCCGATCCTGGCCACGTCGACCACACGGGCCACTGCCATCAGGACCGGATGGACCTCGTCGACGAAGGCGTCGATCAGTGGGCCGCCTTCGGTGGCGGTGGCCATCGCCCGTTCCCAGCCCGGACGCTCGATCGGGGCCACGTCGCCCATCGCGCGGCGCACCGTGGCGGCGATCAACTCGCTCATCAGCCTCGGCTTGGTGCCGAAGTAGTAGGCGACGGTCTGCACCGCCAGGCCCGAACGTTCGGCGATCTGTCCCATGGTGGCGGCATGGTAACCCGCTTCGAGGAACGTGTCGCGGGCCGCCCGCAGTACCTTCCGGCGGGATGCCTCAGCTTGTTCACGACGAGTCTGTTGGGTCTTGACACGGGCCATGCAAAGGATTGTACTAGATACACTCACTAGTGAGGGTCACTAGTGGCACCTACCAGTCAAAGCAGGAGACCAGAATGCACATGGCATACAAGGTCTTGGCCTTCCTAATCGTCGGACTTGTCGCGGTCCAGGCCGCTGCGCACGCTTGGGCATCATCCGGCTTGGTCAAGTACCTCGCCCAAGGGGGCACCATAGATTTCGAAAGCACCGAAGCACCACCGGTCCCCGAGTTCTTGGGGTTGATGATCCACGGTATGAACGGCATGTTCGTGATCCCGATCGTCGCGATCGTGCTGTTGATAGTCGCCCTTGTGACCAAGTCGTCCCGCGCCATCATCTGGGCGGGCGTCGTCGTCGGCCTCGTTGCATTGCAGGTCACCTTGGGCCTGCTCGGACACGAGACCACCGCTCTTGCCTTCCTGCACGGGCTCAACGCCATCGTGCTTGCGGGCACTGCACTGGCGACCGGCCTGTTGGTCTTCCGTCGTACCGCAGTTGACACCACAAGTCAGGCCGCTGTGGCGGCAAGGGTTGGTTGAACCACGTCCCTCTGCGCCTTCGGAGTCCACTGTGAGCCCGGGCATCATCGCACGCGTCGTCCGCCTCATCGGGGCGGGCGGCGTCGCGCTCGCAGTGCTGCTGACCGGATGGGCTTGGTTGAGCAGTCGGATGCCCGACACCTATTCAGTCACCGAGCTGCATGCCCGGGCGCAGGTGCACGCCCACGAGCCGGTGCCAACGCACAGCGTGACCGACTTCGTGGCCGACAAGGCGACAGACGCCGATGTCAGGGTCGAACTGGTGGCCCGCACCAACGGCAACCGGCTGACCTTCAACGGGACCAGCCCGGGACCCACCATCCGCGCCCGGCAAGGCGACCTCGTCGAGGTCGTGCTGCACAACCAGGATGTGCCGGACGGCGCGACCGTGCACTGGCACGGCGTCGACGTGCCGAACGCGATGGATGGGGTCGCCGGGGTGACCCAGGATGCCGTCCATCCCGGCGAATCGTTCACCTACCGCTTCGTCGCCGAGCAGGTGGGTACTTTCTGGTACCACTCGCACCAGATCTCGCACCAGCAAGTGATCCGGGGCCTGCTAGGCGTGTTCGTCATCGAACCGGCCGGCGCCACGATGCCGGACGCGGTCGCGTTGCTGCACACCTATCCTGGCGAATCCAGATCCCTGAACGGGGCTCTGGGCGAGGTGCGGCAGGACGCCCGGCCGGGGGAGCCGGTGCGCGTCCGGGTCGTCAACACCGACAACTCGCCCACGGTGGTGTGGGTGGCCGAGGGCCCCTACCGGCTGCTCGCCATCGACGGCACCGACGTGGTCGAGCCGACCGAGGTGAGTGGGCGAAAGGTCACTCTCACAGCCGGGGCGCGCGTCGACCTTGAGGTGCGGGTCCCACAATCCGGCGCGACGCGCGTCCAGGCCCCCGGAGTGTCGCTGGTTCTCGGGCCACCCGGTGCAGCGGCTCCCCAGTCGCCCGCACCCGCCGAGTTCCTTGACCCGCTGTCCTACGGCACGCCCGCACCATTGGGCTTCGATCCGACCGATCCCGACCTGGAGTACGAGTACCGGATTGGACGCCGGCCGGGCTTCCTCGGCGGCCGGCCCGGCTACTGGTGGACGATCAACGGCAAGATGGGCCGCAACGTGCCCGCCTTCATGGTCGACCAGGGTGACATCGTTGTTGTGCGCCTGTCGAACCGTAGCGGGGAAGTGCATCCGATGCACCTGCACGGCCACCACTACGTCGTGCTGGAGCGCAACGGCGTGGCAGCCACCGGGAGCCCGTGGTGGGTGGACTCCCTGAACGTCGAAAACGGTGACGACTTCGTGATCGCGTTCGTGGCCGACAACCCTGGCATCTGGATGGACCACTGCCACAACCTGCCGCACGCCCGGGAGGGACTGATGACACACCTGATGTACAACGGGGTGGATACTGCGTTCTTGCTGGGCCGCCGTTCGGGCAACGAGCCGGAGTGACCGGCCGTTGGTGTTACCTGAATTACCTGCTGACCGTTGCGTGATCCTCGGCTAGTGTCGGCCCATGACCGTCGCCGTGGCCGGACCCCCCACCTCTGCACCGGTGCGTCGTCCCCCGACCTTCGTGCTCAAGCAGGTGATGGCGATCACCGGCGTGATCTTCGTCGGGTACGTCTTTGTACACATGATCGGCAACCTGAAGGTCTTCTTCGGCGCCGATTCGTTCAACTCCTACGCGCACTGGCTGCGCGAGATCGGCTACCCGCTGATCCCACACCGCGGGGTGCTGTGGACGCTGCGGGTGGTGCTGGTCTTGAGCGTGGTGGCGCACGTCTGGTCGGCGCTGGTGCTTTGGGTCAGGGGACGCCGGGCCCGCGGCTCCCACCGCCGTCGCCGGATGCCCAGGCTGATGGCATCCGGGGCGCGGCTCATGCTGCCGGGCGGCCTGTGGATCCTGGTCTTCGTCGGCGTCCACCTGCTCGACCTGACCATCGGGGCGCTGGTGACACCGGCGGCCTTCCGCTCAGGCGACGCCTACCAGAACCTGGTGGCGAGCTTCTCCAGGGTGTGGATGGCGGTCTTCTACTCGGCGACGATGTTGTTCATCGCGGCCCACATCACCCATGGCTGGTGGACGATGCTGCAAGACCTCGGCGCCACCGGACGCCGCTTCCGGCTGGTGTGGATCACGGTCGGGGTGACGATCGCCCTGGCGATCCTGCTGGGCAACGCACTGATCCCGGTGCTGGTCCAACTGGGGGTGATCGCATGACCGCGGGGGAGCGGCCCGGCTTCATGGCCCGCATCCGTCGGCGCCCGACCGCGCCGGCCGGCGACCCCGTGCTGGTCGGCCAGTTTGTCGCGACACCCGGAGCCGCGGTCGACCAGGTGGTTCCGCAGTTGAACGCGCACGTCCCGGCCGGCGACCCATTGACCGCGTGGGATCGGCGCTGCGCCGAATACCGGCTGGTCAGTCCGGCCAATCGCCGAAAGTTCACCGTCATCGTGGTCGGGACCGGGCTGGCCGGGGCAGGTGCGGCCGCCGCGCTGGGTGAGTTGGGCTTCCAGGTCGACAGCTTCACGTTCCATGACGCGCCGAGACGCGCGCACAGCGTCGCTGCCCAAGGCGGCATCAACGCGGCCCGTGCCCGCAAGGTCGACGGCGACTCGATCGTCCGCTTCGTGACCGACACCATCAAGGGCGGCGACTTCCGCGGTCGCGAGGCCGATGTGGTGAGGTTGGCAACCGAATCGGCCCGCGTCATCGACCATCTGCAGGCCATCGGCGCACCTTTCGCCCGCGAGTACGGCGGCCAGTTGGCGACCCGTTCGTTCGGCGGTGTCCAGGTCTCTCGTACCTACTACGCACGTGGACAGACCGGCCAGCAGCTCCAGGTGGCCACCGCCCAAGCGTTGCTGCGACAGGCGCAGCGCGGCACCGTTCGGCTGCACACCCGCAGCGAGATGCTCGACCTGGTGGTCGCCGACGGACGCGCACAGGGCATCGTCACCCGCAACTTGGTCACCGGCGCAGTGGAGTTCCATCCCGGGCACGCGGTCGTGCTGGCAACCGGGGGCTATGGCAGCGTCTACTTCCACTCGACCTTGGCCATGAACTCCAATGCCACGGCCACTTGGCGAGCGCACCGACGGGGCGCGCTGTTCGCGTCCCCGTCGTTCGTGCAGTTCCATCCGACCGCCTTGCCGGTCTCTTCGCATTGGCAGTCGAAGACAACCTTGATGAGCGAGTCGTTGCGCAACGACGGCCGCATCTGGGTGCCGGTGAAGGGCGGCGATCCGCGTCTGCCTAACCAGATCGGCGAGGACGAGCGCGACTACTACCTGGAGCGCCGCTACCCGGCGTACGGCAACCTCACCCCACGCGACGTGGCGTCCCGGGCGGCCCGCGACGAGATCGATGGTGGACGCGGCGTCGGCCCGCTACGCAACTCGGTCTACCTTGACTTCCGGGACGCCATCGCTCGGCTGGGCAAGGACGTGATCGCCGAACGCTACGGCAACCTGTTCGACATGTATCACGACGCCACCGGCGAGGACCCCTACGTCGAACCGATGCGGATCGCGCCCGGCGCGCACTTCACCATGGGCGGCCTGTGGTCGGACTACGACATGATGACCTCGGTGCCGGGCCTGTTCGTGGCAGGGGAGGCGGGCAACGGTTATCACGGCGCGAACCGGCTGGGCGCCAACTCGTTGCTCAGCGCGTGTGTGGACGGTTGGTTCACTCTGCCGCACTCAGTGCCGAACTGGTTGGCCGGGCTGGGCAGCGTCCCGCTGTTGGCGCCCGACGCGCCCGCGCCGCAGGCGTCGATCGCCGCGGTCAACGACAGGGTCGCACTGTTCCTGAGCAATGACGGCAGCGTTCGGCCGGCCACCTTCCACCGGCGGCTGGGGGCGCTGCTCTATACCGGCTGTGGGGTCGCCCGCTCGGCGTCCTCGCTGACCGACACGCTTGAGCGCGTTCGCGAGTTGCGCGCGGAGTTCTGGCGTGATGTGAAGGTCGACGGCCGCGCCGGGCAGATCAACCAGGAGTTGGAGAAGGCCGGCCGGGTGGCCGATTTCTTGGAGCTCGCCGAATTGATGGTGGTGGACGCGCTGGACCGGACCGAGTCTTGTGGCGCGCACTTCCGCGCAGAGCACGTACTGCCTGACGGTGAGGCGCGTCGAGACGATGTGCACTGGGCAAATGTCTCGGCCTGGGAGACCACCCCCGACGGGGGACATCGACGGCACAGCGAGCCGCTCACCTACCAACTCGTACCGCTGCAGGTGAGGGATTACCGATGAGGATCGAGCTTGAGGTCTGGCGACAGGACGGTCCGCAGGAGCCGGGCCGTTTCGCGCACTACGTGGTCTCGGACGCCACCCCTGAGATGAGCCTGCTGGAACTGCTCGACCGACTGAACGACCAACTCGTCGAGCAGGGCATCGAACCGGTCCAGTTCGAGTCGGATTGCCGGGAAGGAGTCTGCGGCGCATGCGGGGTGACGGTGGACGACCGGCCGCACGGCCCGGTGCCCCGGACCCCGTCCTGCCGGCAACATCTGCGGGCCTTCGGCGATGTGAGCCGACTCCGGATAGAGCCGCTGCGCAGCGCGGCCTTCCCGGTGATTCGCGATCTGGTGGTCGACCGCACGGCCTTGGACCGCGTCATCGGGGCCGGCGGGTTCGTCGATGTCGAGACAGGCACCGCGCCGGACGCGGACGAGGTTCTGATCTGCCACGACGACGCCGAGCAGGCGCTCGACTTCGCCGCCTGCATCGGTTGTGGCGCGTGCGTGGCGGCCTGCCCCAACGGTGCCGCGCACCTGTTCGGCGGTTCGAAGCTCGCCCACCTCGCGTTGCTGCCGCACGGCAGGCTTGAACGGGGGCGCCGGGCTCGCGCCCTCGGGGAGGTCCTGGACACCGAGTTCGGTCCCTGCAGCAGCTACGGCGAATGTGTCGAGGTCTGCCCGGCCGGGATACCGCTCGCCGCCGTCGCGGCCATGCATCGTGAACGGCTACGCGGCCTCTTCCGCGGGAAGGCCGACTAGCCTGTCAGGGGTGCGAATCGCTACCTGGAACGTCAACTCGGTCAAGACGCGCGTCCCGCGCCTGTTGCCATGGCTCGAAGACCGGCAGCCCGAGGTGGTCTGTCTGCAGGAGACGAAGCTCTCGGATGAGGCCTTCACGGCGCTGCTCGGTGAGGCCTTGGCCGGTCTCGGCTACGGTTTCGCGCACCATGGGCACGGCCAATGGAACGGGGTGGCGATCCTGTCCCGGCTGGGTCTGGACGATGTCGAGCGCGACTTCCCCGGCCAGCCGGAGTTCGCGGGTGCGGCCGAGGCCAGGGCGATCAGCGCGACCTGCGGGGGAGTGCGCGTCCACAGCCTCTATGTCCCGAACGGACGCGAGGTCGGCTCAGATCACTTCGGCTACAAGCTCGCTTGGCTGGACGCCCTGGCGGCCGTGGTGGGCGCCGATGCTGCCGATGTGGCGTTGTGTGGCGACATGAACGTGGCGCCAACCGACGCCGACGTCTTCGACCCGGCGTCCTTTCTCGGGCACACCCACGTCACCGCCGAAGAGCGAGGGCGCATCGCGGCGTTCGGGCTGGTCGACGTCGTCCGGGAGCGCTGGCCCCAGGAGCGGGTCTTCTCCTATTGGGATTACCGGGCAGGCATGTTCCACCAGGACCTTGGGATGCGGATCGATCTCGTGCTGACGTCTCGCGGGGTGGCCGATCGGGTGGCGGCAGCCTGGGTGGACCGGCAGGCCCGCAAGGGCAGCGGCCCAAGCGATCACGCGCCGGTGATCGTCGACCTCGACGCCGCACCCGACGGCGACATCGGGCCAGTGGTACCACCGCCCTCGAACCCGGTCAGGCGCGGACGTGGCGTCCGACTACCGCAATCGCCGTGACCGTGACGTCGGTCCGGTCC
>CALMKG010000352.1 GCA_937867175.1 uncultured Propionibacterium sp.
AACTCGCTGAATAGGAACGCCGAGCCGTCGCGGACGACGATGATCTTCACGCAGTCATACGCCATCGGGCCGACCGGACGATGCACTGTGCGAGTGCGTGCTATCACAGGCGCGTACGTTCCGGCCTCAGGGTCGGACGAACTCGCTCGTCGAGATTCTGATGCGCTCACGTTTGCGTACTGTTGGCGGAGATCGGCCTCGGTCAGTTTCGTGTTCTACGGGGCGTCCAGTGGATGCTCCGTTTCGGCCTGTCTCATGCGTCCTGCTGTCAGCGCGATCAGGGCTAGGAGAGGGGGAATCATTCCTGCTACCACGAAAATCACGGGAACGGGGAGGAGCAAGGAAAGTGGGCCAGCGATAGCGATGGAAACTGGCATGAATGCGATTGAGACAAAGAAGTCAAGACTGGCGACACGACCGATCATGTCGAGCGGAACGAGGCGTTGCAGCAGGGTTCCCCAGATCACGACCCCAGCCCCGGTGGCGGCTCCGACAATGAACAAGGCCGCGAGCATCACGATCAGATCGTCGGCTATTCCGATTGCCACGAGGGGCACGGTTCCGCCGCCCCAACAAGCGATCATGAACGTGAGGTAGCGACGCGGGAGCCTTAGTGACGACACGGCCAAGGAACCGGCTGCTCCGCCGATCCCGTATGCGGCCAGCAGGAAGCCAAACGTCGCCTCGGCGTCATCGAATCGAGCACGGGTGAGGAAAGGCAGCAGCACTTCTATCGGGCCTTGGATGATGAGTGCGAGCGAAGATCCGAAAATCAGCGTCCAAAGCAGCCAGCGCGTACCGACCACATAGCTCACGCCCGCGCGAAGGTCGCCCCATAGGCTGGTGCGACCCTCCGGCGCTGCGGAATTGGTCAGTCCCTCGCGGTGGCTCAGGAACAAGGTGATGATGAATGCGACTGTGTACGAGACGGCCACGATCACCGCGCCGATCGCTGGGAAGAACATGCCGACGACGATCCCGCCAAGCGCTGGCCCGAGACCCTGCCCAAGTGTTGGTCGGAGTGCACCTTCAAGACCATTCGCGGCAAGGAGTTGCTCAGGTGGAAGCACCTGGGGCAAGTAGGAGCTGTATGCCGGGTAGAAGAATGCGCTGCCAGCGCCCATTGCGAACGATGCGATGGCGACGTGCCAGAGATCGATGGTTCCGGTGAGGGACAGCACGGCGACCGTGGACATCATCCCGGCGGTGCAGCCCTGCACGGTGATGATGATGCAGCGTTTGGAGAATCGGTCGGCGACCACGCCACCGAAGATCGAGAACGCGAACAGACCCAGACTCATCCCCGTCGCCACCGCCGACAGCGCGAGCGGACTGTCATTGAGTGCGATGACTTGGAAGACCATCACGATCGTCCACACGCCGGTGCCGAAAACCTCAATACCGACCGCGGCGAACAGCAAGCGATAGTCGCGGGTCGCAAGCGGTTGGATGGAGCGCTTCAGATTCAGCTTCTTCTCGGTCACGCGCGCACCCCGCTTTCGGCCATTGTGGAAATGTCGATGCTCGGCCAGCCGGCCATGTCGCGAATGAGTTGGCGATCGTGAGAAGACAGGATGACAGCCGCCTGGGTTGCGCCCAGTGCTTCCGTGAGTTCGTCGACGAGCGCAATTGAGAGATGGTTTGTCGGTTCGTCCAAGAGCAGCACATGGGGGCGCATGGCGAGCACGAGGGCCAGATCGAGTCGGCGTTGCTGTCCCATCGACAGTTCACCCACCCGTTTGCTCAGTTCTCTCGGCTTCAAGAGGCCGAGTTGTGAGACTCCGACTCCCTCCGAAGGCGGCACTATCCCGTCGGCGACGAGCGCATCGAGTCGCGTTCTGTAGACCTCGCTCGCTCGCCGGTCGGTCGGTAGATCAGACTCCTGCCGGAGATACCCGAGACGTATGCCGCTGGGCTTACGCACCACGCCGGTATCTGGCTCCAGCTCGCCGCTGGCGACTCTGAGCAGGGTGGATTTGCCGGTTCCGTTCGGGCCGGTCACGATGAGTCGCCCGCGATGCGACAGCGAGAACGACACCGGACCACGAAGTCTCCCGGCCACGCTGACGTTCTCGACGTTCAGCAGGGCTGCCCCGGTGCGGGTGCTCAGTTCGGGGAAGCGGAATACCTGGGGTGGTTCGGGAACGGTGATGGCGTGTGTTTCGAGTGCCTCTTGGCGTCGGTGAACGCTCTGCACGAGGCTGCCTGCTCTGGTGGCACGCCCGTGCTTGTTCGTGCCCTTCTCCGGACGCCATCCCGAGACGAGCCGGTTCTGGGCCGCGCTGAGGCTGTCTTGCAGCCGGGCACGCTCGGCCTGCTGCTTGTCATACTCCTGTTCCCAACGCTCCCGCTCAGCCAGACGTCCGTCGCGGTATCCCGAGTAGCCGTTCCCATAGACGCGCGGGCGATCGTCTGGTGTCGGATCGAGGTCGACGATCGTCTCGGCGAAGTCTGAGAGGAGTGCCCGGTCGTGACTGACGACCACGACACCGCCATTGCGGGATCGGATCTGGGCGGTCAGGAACTCGAGGCCGCTGCGGTCGAGATGATTGGTCGGTTCATCGAGCAGCAGGAAGTCGTCGTCGGCGCCGAGAAGGCAGGCCAGTCTCACACGGTAACGCTGCCCGACCGACAGCTCAGCGAGCAGGCGGGTCATGTCGGTCTCCGCGTCGAGGGCTTCGAGTGCGACTTGAACGCGCCGCTCAGCATCCCAGGCGTCGAGCGCTTCAGCATGCTCCAGCGCCGCCGCATACTCTGCGGCGGCGGCGTCGGTGCCATCAGTGAGCGCGTGGCTGGCAGCATCCAGCCTCGCCAATGCGGCGAGGGGTTCGGCGATCGCATCGGCGACGGCCTGTCCGACAGTGCGATGGTCGGAGGCATCCATCTCCTGCTCCGCCAGGCCAATCGTGCCGATTCGCTGCACCGTGCCACTGTCGGGAGTGAGCGTACCGGCGAGCACATGCAGCAGGGTCGATTTGCCTCGTCCGTTCTCCCCGACCACTGCGATGCGCGAGACGGGGGTGAGGGTGAGGTCGACGTGGTGGAGAACGCTGGTGGTACCTCGCGTCACGGAGATGTCGGAGGCGATGAGCTGCGCGCGAGAGCGCGCAGGAAGACGATGAGTAACGGTGTGCATGCGAGTCCTTTGACAAGCGCACCATCAGCAGGCAAGACCGGCAGATGGGTACGCGAAATGACGGCGACCCGAAAACGGGTCAGAACGAGTGGCCTCCGCAGGCTCGGAGAGACTCAACGAGCGCGGTCAGCCAACTCAGCCGTCACAGGAAGTACAAATGCATGAGGCCAGTCTAGCCTGTCCTTCGGTTGCCACGCATTCGCCCCGCGCAGGGCAAGCTATTCGCTGACGCATCGAGGGCGGCTCGGCCCGCTGTTCGCACCGCGTCGAGGCACACCGCCATGTCGCGCTGGCCCACCGGACCCACCAGTCCTCCCAGCCGCCCCTAAGGCCCTCCACACGTCTGGCACTGAGAGTGCTCATCGCTGCGCTCGATAGGATCGGGGGTGAGATCTGAAGTGCGGGCGTGGCAGCTCAGCCTGCATAGAACCGAGGCTCCGATGGCTGTTCCCACCACGAAAGCTGACCTGCGGGCAGCGATCGACAAGACCTTTGCGCAGCTCGAACGAGACCTCGACAGAGTGCCTCCGGTCGCCGCGCGCGAGCTGGTTCTCGATGGGCACGTCAAGAACACGATGATGAGCCCGGCAGACCTGCTCGCGTACCTCATTGGCTGGAACCAGCAGGTTCTCACGTGGCATCGGCGTCGAGCAGAGGGGCTTCCCGACGAGCTGCCCGCACCCGGTATCAAGTGGAATGAACTGGGAGTGCTCGCACAGCGCTACTACGCCGAATACGAGGCGGAAACCTGGGACGAGCTGCGCGCGCAGTTGCGTGACGCGAAGGATGCCATCGTGGATCTGATCCAGGGCTACTCCGATGCCGAACTGTACGGACAGCCCTGGTACGGAAAGTGGACGATGGGCCGCATGATCTCCTTCAACACCTCATCGCCCTACACCAACGCGCGCGGTCGTATCCGCGCGTGGCTCCGCACCTTCTAATCACCCGCGCGTCGGGCGATTTGGCCTCCCCAAGCCTGGAACCCATGACGTAGAGGCTTGCACCGTGCGCACCTGACCCCCGAGATCGCCCTCCCGTGACGGTCTCGGGGAGGGGCCGTCGTGGTGATGACCATCCGGGTCATGTCGTCCGGCAAGGGCTACGAGTACCTGCTGAAATCGGTCGTCGTCGGTGACGGTGACCGGGAGATGAGCAGCCCGCTGACCCGGTACTACACCGAGTCCGGCTGCCCGCCCGGAACGTGGGTCGGCACCGGCCTGATGAGCCTCGACGACGGGCGCACCCCGGCGTTGGCCGAGGGCGACACGGTGACCGAGGAACACCTGGCCCGACTGCTTGGTGACGGCATCCACCCGGTCACCGGCGAGAAGCTCGGCAAGAGGTTCCCCTCGCTGCAACCCCCACGCGAGCGGATTGCGGCCCGCGTTGCACGCCTCGATCCCGACTTGCGAGGCGAGGCACGGGCAGAGGCGGTGCAGCGCATCCGTGAGGAAGAAGTTGCGAAGAAGCCGCGCACCGCCGTTGCCGGGTTCGACCTGACGTTCTCCCCACCGAAGTCGGTCAGCGCGATCTGGGGCGTGGCCGACGCGGGCACGCAGACGCTGATTGCACAGGCGCATCACGCCGCGATGCGCGACACGATCGCGTTGTTGGAAGATCGCGTCGCCGCAACCCGCGTCGGTGCTGGCGGTATCGCGCAGATGCCGATCGTGGGCGTGATCGCCACGGCGTTCGACCACTACGACTCCCGAGCAGCCGACCCGCAACTACATACTCATGTGGTTGTGTCGAACAAGGTGCAGGGCGAGGACGGGCGCTGGCGCACGCTTGACTCTCGCCGACTGCACAAGGCCGCTGTCGCTCTCTCGGAGTCGTACAACGCCTTTGTCACCGACCACACCGCGCGGCTGCTCGGCGTGACGTGGGTGCCCGTCGACCGGGGCAAAGACCGCAACATCGGGTGGGAGATCGAGGGCGTTCCGGCGGCGTTGATCGCGGAGTTCTCGCGTCGCACGACCGGAGGCGTTGACGGTGCGGAGGGCATCGAGCAGGTCAAGAACCGGCTGATCGAGCAGTACGTCGCTGAGCACGGGCGGCAACCTTCGGCGGCAACGATTGCGAAGCTCCGGCAGCAGGCGACCTTGGAGACGCGGCCCGAGAAGGAACTGCACTCGCTGGCCGACCTCACCGCCGACTGGCGTGCGCGAGCTGAGGTCGTGCTCGGCGAGGACGCACCCACTTGGGCGCAACATCTGCTCGACCAGGGTGCAACCGAAGCCCGACTGCGCGCGGACGATCTCGGGCTGGAGCAGATCGACGATCTCGCATCAGTGGTGCTGATGGAGGTAGCGAATCGGCGTGCAACCTGGGGGCGATGGAACCTGCACGCCGAGACGATGCGGCAGATCATGGGCG
>CALMKG010000353.1 GCA_937867175.1 uncultured Propionibacterium sp.
GTACCAGGTCGTCGGGGCTGAGCGCCATGTTGTCGCGCAGGTAGTCGAAGCCGAATTCGTTGTTGGTGCCGTAGGTGATGTCGGTGCCGTAGGCCTTGCGGCGTTCCGCGGGTGACATCTGGGACAGGATCACCCCGACATCCAGACCGAGGAAGTGGTGCACGCGCCCCATCTGCTCCGACTGGTACTGAGCCAGGTAGTCGTTGACGGTGACGATGTGCACGCCCTTGCCCTCCAGGGCGTTCAGGTACGCAGGCATCAGTGCCACGATCGTCTTGCCCTCGCCGGTCTTCATCTCGGCGATGTTGGCTTCGTGCAAGGCGATGCCACCGACCAGCTGCACATCGAAGGGACGCTTGCCCAGCACGCGGCGGGAGGCTTCCCGGATGGTGGCGAAAGCCTCGGGAAGCAGCCGGTCGAGGCTCTCACCGTTGTCGAAGCGCTGCCTGAAGTCGGCGGTTTGTCCTCGCAGTTCGCCGTCGTCCATCGCGAGGTAGTCGTCCTCGATGCTGTTGATCTGGTCCGCCATCCGCTGCATCCGCTTCAGGATGCGTCCCTCGCCAGCGTTGAGCAGGCGGTCCATGAAACCCACAGGTCAAGTCCTTTGCTGATCCTCGCCGCCGGACGCACCCGGTGCGCGCCAACCTTGCAGCAGCAACCATCCTACGATGCCGGTGGCAAGGGCTTCACATCGTGCGCCCAGCTGTTCGCATCGTGCTCGGCGGGCACCTGCGTAGATGCCCGCCGGCCTCACTGCCTCTATGCCTCCTCTTCCACCGCCAGATGGATGACGCCGTAGTCGTATGCCTTGCGGCGGTAGACGACGCTGGGCTCCCTGGTATCGGCGTCGACGTAGAGGAAGAAGTCGTGGCCGACCAACTCCATCTCGTCGAGAGCTTGCGCCAAGGTCAGTGGTGCGGTGCTGAACCGCTTCTCGCGAACCACCAGCGGGCCATCACCGGTGACTTCGAGCCCGGCCACCCGATGCGTCGGAACGCCACCGGCCTCCGGCACGCTCGGCGCCGTGGCCGCGCCAGCCAGCTCGGGCTCGATGAATTCCCGTGCCCCGCGCAGGCCGCGATGCTCCTTGCGGCGATCGGAGGCCCGACGAAGCTGCGCCTTCAACTTGTCCTCGGCACGATCGAACGCAAGCATCTTCTCCGGTCCGTGCCCGGTGGCTCGTATCACCGGACCCCTGCCCCGCAACGTGATCTCACAGCGAACATCGCCGTCTGGGTCGCCCTTGGAATCGTCAGCGGTGAACTCGACCTCGGTGCGGATTACGCGCTCACGTAGCCGCGAGATGGTGGAGTTGAGCCGATCGCTCACCTGCTCGCGGGTCGCGTCGCTGACCGTGAGGCGCCTGCCAGTGATACTGACGTCCATCATCGTTCCTTCCCTTGGGGCTGGCCGGGACGACCAGCCGTGTGCGTTGGGGCACGCATCTGGTGAAAACACGTGGCACGATCTCGCGGCTCGCATCGGTCCGGGTCTGGCCCGGGATCAATGCGCCACCAGATCGTGCCATGTATCAACGTTACTCACCCGACTCACCCCAGCGTGGGGTTTCGCAGATCGCCGCGAGCCCTGTCACCCGATGACCGGACGCCCGCAGCGCGCGGCATGCCTCGGCAGCCGTGGAACCCGTGGTGATGATGTCGTCGACCACCACCACCGCCAGCGAACCGGGCTCCGCGTCCATGGTTCCGGCCTGCGCGTCGAGGCGGGCAAGCCGGTTCCTGCCGACCTGGTCGGACGCGGCCCGACCGCGTCCCAGGACCGGACGCACCGCCAGGCCAAGCTCGCGCCCTGCGACCCCGGCCAAGGCCCTGGCGTGGTCATAGCCGCGGCGTCGGACCGCGGCCCGATCGGAGGGCACCGGCACCAGGACGACGCCCGGGCCGGCGCCCAACCCCGCCACCGCCCGGGCCAGCAGGGCCCCGAGCAGCCCCGCCAGCTGCCAGGAGCCTTCGTCCTTGTGGGAGATCAACAGCCGGGACAGCGGTTCGGTGTAGGTGCCGCAGACCATCGCGTCCGGCAGCCCGGGCAAGGCGGGTCGGCGGACCCGGCGTGCCCCGTCTGGCAGCAGGGCGAGGCAGTTCTGGCAGACCGCCCAGCCCGGCGTCCCGCAGCCCGGGCAGGACGCGCCGAGCAGCAGGTCGGCGGCTGCCGAGATCAGGCGGTCGATGGCGGGCGGCAGCTGGTTCGTCTTCATCACCCGGCAAAGATGGGCGCTCGGCGCCCGGATCGGTCAAAGTCGTCAGGATCTGTGGAAAACTCGCCCTTGAGGCGCAGGTCAACTGGGATACGCCAAGTCAGTGACGTCTGTGATCAGCGATGTCCAGCGATACTGGGCCTCGTAGCGCAAGCCCAGATTCGCGGCCGTCACCACGGCGACTGCATTGACCGTGCCGACCGGCATCGCCGTCAGGCTGACCGGGTCCACGTCACTCAGCGGGCCCTGCGAGGTGACCTGGGCGGCGTCCACGTCGAGCGAATGAACCGTGAAGGCGGGGTCACGCTCCCCGGCGCCGAGCACCAGGATCCGGTTGGGCGAGACGAACGCCAAATCACGCAGGTGGGTGACCAGGCCGCGGCTGGTGTTGACCGGCAGGGGGCGCCAGCCGTCCACGATGAGCTGATCGTTGCCCCGCAGCCGCAG
>CALMKG010000354.1 GCA_937867175.1 uncultured Propionibacterium sp.
GAGAGACGGAAGTTCCGGTGACTCACTGGCATTGCGAGAAGGGCGGGTTGATCGTGTCGCTGGTCCAGTCCAAGGGTGCGTTCATCAGCACCTGGTGGGCCTCCAACCCAGGATCAGCGAGCACCGCGTCAGTCAGCTCCACGTGGCCGGCCACCAACAGGAACAACCAGTCGAGCTCGGCCGCGACCACCCAACGGTGGTCGGGGCCGGCCAAACCCAGGCCACATCAACAGGCGGTGGCTGGACAGGCAACGAACTGTCACAGGGCCCCGATAGCTTGGCTAGGGACAGGTGGAGCCAGCCACCGCTAAGCCCCGAAGGGAAGACTCAACAATGGCAAGTGCCACCCCCTCATCCTCCAAGTCATGTCTATCCATCGTTGGGTATGCCTTCCTTGCACTGCTCGCTCTTGGAGCCTTGGGCCAGATCATGAACGACCCCACCTCAGGGACAGTGGTTCTGGTCATCATCCTGATGATCGCTGCCGTACCTGTGGTCAGGTACATCCGGATGAAGCGCTACTTCGCAAGCGAGGAGTTCCAGTCGGCTAAGGCGGAGTTGTCGGCGGTAGTCAAGGAGCACAACGAGATCACGGACTATGCCTCCGAGATTCGGAACCGTGGACTGTTCGAGCTTGGAGTCTCCTCTACGGGGGGCGAGTCCCACCTCGCTACATATGAGAACACGAGTCGACACAACTACAAGCGGGACAGGAACGTCGCCAACTTCCAGGCGCCCAACGTTCACAACTGCTCCCTGCAGGTCGTCCGCAACGCGAGCGGCGACCCGCTGACCTACCTGATGCGGTACTTCGACATAAAGGCCAACGAGCAGTCCCTGGAGAGGGTGGAGAGCTTGGGCGAGAGCATCTCCAGTCTCGAAGGCGCGATCCAGAACCTTCACGATCGCGAGGCGAGCATCACCAACTCTATCAACCCGCCCAAGTTCATCATGAAGCACTACCGCACGCGGTTCATGGAGCAGATGGGAGTTGAGCTCTCGCCGATTGAGATTCCGTATCCGGAGTACGTGTTCGAGTACGTCAGCGCCGGAGGGAATTCGTCTCAGCGGACCACCGTCAAGCTCACGTCAGACACGATCGATGCCCTGATAGAGAAGATGTCCGAGCGGATCCGGTTCCGCAAGAGTGCTGCGGGCCAGCGTGCACTCATGACTACCAGGCTGCGCAGCTTCATCAAGGACCGCGATAACCACACGTGCCAGACATGTACGATCTCGGTGGCAGCCGAACCTCACCTCCTCTTGGAGGTGGACCACATCACCCCGGTGTCTCGAGGTGGCATGTCGACTCCTGAGAATCTCCAGACGCTCTGCTGGCGCTGCAACCGCACAAAGTCCAACAAGGTGCCCGCTTAGACCTGCTGGCGGTTGAACCTCAGGACGCCCCCGGCCCGCACGGTCGGGGGCGTCGTTCAGTCCGTGCCGGCCGGGATGCTCGGTGCCACGACCTGGGAGGTGGGGAGCGCCGTCAGCGGCATGAGCGAGCATGACGGGGTGCGTCACGGTGGCCCCCGGTCCCTGACGGTCAATTGACCGCGAGACGCCCGTTGAGAATTGATTATGGGCGTCGGGCGGCCATCATCTCCGAGGCCCAGCGCCTTGCCCGTTGCAGGCTGGCGGCGTCAAGCTGCCCGATGCCTGATGCGCGGGTCCTGGCCCAGGCGACCACCGTTCGTCCGTACTCGGCAGCATCTTCTGCGCCATCTGCTCCGACAGTTCACCCTGGCAGTGGAAGACACCGACCAGTTCAAGCTGGGATGCGGCGGCCGCGCAGTTGTCCAGCCACGCCTGCAGTTCGGGAAGATCGTCGGAGGCGCCGTGGGTGACGAACAAGGCGATCGGTCGGCCGGCCACCTCGTGGCGTCGCAGGAACGTCGCGGCAGGCTCCGCCGGGCTGAACCGCTCCTCAATCGGGAAGCCGCGCGACACCGACCGACCCGGCAGGCGTCCTGGACCGCCACGCTGCCAGGAGCCATTCCTGTCGGACGCCGCCTTTGGCCGAAGGAGGTTCCCTCACTTGATGTCGGAGAGAGACGAGCGCTGCGGTACTCTTGGTGGGGGCTACGGCCTAAGGATTGTTATTCCCCGGGTTCCCCTGTGCGCCAAGTAACGGCTCCTCGGCCAACACCTCCGTCACCGCGTCGACAAAGGCGCCGACGAGAGCGAACATCAGCCACCCCAGAAGCAGAACGGGAACGTAAAGCCACAATGGCCAACCCAAATTGGCAATGAGGACCAGGCCTGCAAGGCTGGCCGCTAACACTACTCCGATAGCGAAGTAAGCCCCCGAACGGAGGAGGAAGGCTCGCAGGAACAGGCCGCCGCCGCGAGTCATCACAAAGGTTACGACCAGCGAGACCAGCGCGCTCACTCCGAACAGGATAAGTGCGTTCCACACCGGGTCGGCCGGCATCCACAGATCGAGGAGGCTGGCGGGCGCTTGTTCGGCCCTGATAAGCCAGGCCACCCATCCGGGAACATTCTCAGACAATGGTGGCACTAGCCCATTGATCAGCGTGATACCGGTATACAGGGCGGCAATGAGACCGACAAACCTCAGAACTACGTAGATCCTGGCGAACGCCTTCACAATTCCCCCTGCTTTCAAATCGGGATGGATCATAGCGTGTGTCGCGCCGGTTCGTCGGTAATGCCGAGGGTCGGACGACCGCCCAACGCCGGACGTCTCAAGTCCGAACAGGTCCTGTCGGCGTCCGACCTGAGGTCTTGTTACGGGCCGCCAATGTGAGTGGGGTCACGACTTTCGACGTCGACGTTCGCTACTGGGCGTCGGCGGACATCCGACTCTCGGCAGTTGAGCGAGATCACGACCCTGGGCGTCAACACACGACCGACTCTGGGCA
>CALMKG010000355.1 GCA_937867175.1 uncultured Propionibacterium sp.
GGTACGGGAAGTCCTCGAAGGGTGGCCCGCCCAAGCGCAGGACGGTGCTGACGGTGTTTCCGTGGGCGGTTGAGGTGTTGGCCGAGTACCAATCCGAGGTTCGTCCGCTGTTCGAGCCCGATGGGGTGATGCTGTTCCCGACTGAGCGCGGTGGGCGCGTCTGCGGAGCGTACCTTGATGCTCGATTCTCGGAGTACCGGGACGCCGCGGGCCTCCCAGAGGATCTTCACCTGCACTGCCTGCGGCATTCGTATGTCACGCACCTCGTGGAGGATGGCTTCGACCCGTTCTTCGTGCAGCAGCAGGTTGGGCACGCGTACTCCTCGACGACCGCGTTGTACACCGGCGTCTCGAACGACTTCAAGAACCACACGTTGCGGCGGGCGCTGGATCGGTGCCTCGACCCTGCCGTGACCGCACCGGGACGTGAACCCCGCGATGCCCATCTGGAAGGAGCGCAGGCATGAGAGTGCTGGACTATGAGTGGAAGCTGCGTCCTTTGATGGCGCAGCGCGGCATGTACGCGACGACCGACCTGGACCCACTGTTGCGGGAGCGGGGGATCACCCTGTCCTCCACGCAGATCTACCGTCTCGTCACCGGCAAGCCCGAGCGGTTGAACCTCGCCGTGTTGGTGGCGCTGTGCGATGCCTTGGGGTGCGAAGCGGGTGACCTGATCCAGCCCGTCGTGGTGGCCACTGCCCGACGCAAGCGGTCCACCGGGACGACGGATCTCGCTCCAGTTGAGGCGCGCAACAGCCGGAACCGGCCGGTGCGGGCGCGAATCACGCCGGCGGAGTGAGCGCCTCCGAGTGGGGGCCCACTGGCCCAGCCCGCTGGGCCGCCATGACGGAGTTCATCGTCACCGCGATCCGCGGGGCCGATCCGACGGTGGCCCCCGCGACCATCGAGGAATCCCTGGGAAGACACGCGAGCGTGGCGACGGCGCGGTGCCGGGTGGCGGAGGAACTGCGCGACCACCCGCACCGGCTCACCGTGGATGATCCTCACACGACCCCGGTGCTCGCTCGCGTCGTCGTGGACCTGCGCGCCGCCGGACACAACCGATTCGTCCAACCGTCGTGCCCGTCCTGCGGTCGCCCGAGAACCTACGGCTACCCCTCCACGGGCGGCACCCGTGTCTGCGGGACCTGTCATCCCAGCCCGACCGAGATCTGCGCCTGGTGTGGCCGAGAACGCAGGGTGGCCCGTCGCCTCCCGGACGGCACGGGGCTGTGCCCCACCTGCCGCACCCGCGAGACATCGAAGTTCGAACGGTGCGGCGCGTGTGGACGAGAACGATGGGTGGCCACCCGTGACAAGGAAGGGCAAGCCTACTGTCACCCCTGCTACAAGGGGCGCATTCCGGACCGCACTGGGAGATGGGTCGGGGACGCCGGCGCCCGACGGGTTGCCCGCACCGCCGCGATCGTGGACGTCGTGCGGCGGGTGGCCCCGGAGATCCCGGCGCAGGACCTCGAGGACTGGCTGGATGCCCACGTCGCGGCGGCTGGTGGGCACGCTCCGCTGGCCAACTGGCTTCTAGACCACCCGGACGCGCTCACCAGTGGTGACAACACCGCCCCGCCGGTCGTGGTGAAGTTGCTTGACGAACTCCGTTCGCGTGGAGCTGGGGTCACCCGCCCACGCTGCGCCTCGTGCGGCCGGGACACCACGCGACTGCCGCACTGCACTGAGGGGGGTCGGATCTGCCCGACCTGCTTCCGAGCGCACACCGCCGAGCAGTGCGGCCAGTGCGGGATCACGGAGGGGGTACAACGGCGCTTGGCGGACGGCACGCCGCTGTGCTCCAGGTGCGCCGAGGCCCACCGCAAGCGGGTCGTCTGCGCCGCGTGTGGCCGCACCCGCTTGGCGGGTGGAACCCTTGACGGGTTGAGGGTGTGCGGCACGTGCCGGCGGCGTGATCCTCGCTCCCACGAGGACTGCCGTGAGTGCGGACGACGCCGACCAGTATCGGCCCGTCACCGCGACGGTGGTGCCATCTGCCCGAACTGCGCCCATCGTGCGCGCACCGCCCCATGCTTCCTCTGCGGCCACGATCGGCCCGTCTCTGCGAGGGTGGACGGGAACCCCTATTGCGCCAGGTGCCGACCGCGGCGGCCTCAGCAGTGCTCACGCTGCGGTGACCACCGAGTCTGTTATCGATTGCCGACTCCTGAGGAGCTTCGCCCCCCTGGCGGGGAGTTCTTCACGGTCCTGTGCGGGGCCTGTCTGGCTCGGGAGCGGTTGACTGTGTTGCTGGCTGGTCCCGGTGGGGCCGTCGCGCCGTACTGGGTCCCGCTCATTGACACCCTGCTCCAGTCGCCGACGCCCTCGGTCCTCTTGGAGTGGATTCGTGACCGGTCCACCGCGAGACTGCTGCACGACCTGGCGCAACGTGACCAGCCACCCACGCACGCTGACCTCGACCTGCTCGCCGTCACGTCCCGGTACACCGCGGAGCAAGCGCGCGCCCTGCTCGAAGCCGCTGGACTGCTCGATCCACATGACACCCGACGCAACCGCATCGCTGCCCGGGCCCAGCGACGTATTGGACACGACGCCCACGCTGAGGACCGTCTCCTGCTGGGGGCCTACGTGCGATGGTCCCTGCTGCCCGCGTTGGAGCGCCGCGCCCAGCTCACGAGGACTCCGATCGCGTCGCGGAACATCAGCGACCTGGCGGTCGTCATTGCCCATCTCAACTACCTGCGGCGGCACGGCCTGACCCTCAAGGACAAGCATCAGCACCGATTCGATCTGTGGATCGGGCGTCATCGGAGCCACCGTGCCCCTTTGCGGAGGTTCCTGGTGTGGGCGGTGCGCAACAGGTACTCCAGCCCGGTGGCGATCCCGATGTCCCCGAGGCGCGACGCCCGGGAGTTCATCTCGGACGACGAACGCCGAACACTGATCGGAACGGCGCTCACCGGGTCCGACGCCGACTGGACTCTGACCGACAGATTCGCGGTCCTCCTCGTGCTGTTGTATGGCCAGACGCCCCTGCGCATCGCGTCCCTGACGCGCGCGCACGTCACCACCCAACCCGGGGGAGGTGTTCAACTTCGACTGGGACGAGATCCCATCGATCTGCTGCCCCCGGTAGCCGCACTTGCGCGTCAGCTCCTCGGCCAGCAGGCACTGACCCAACCCTTGCGGGACCTGCCCTCCCTGTGGCTCTACCCCGGGCACAGTGCCGGACGCCACCTCCACCCAGCCACGCTCGCCCGTCGCCTACGACACCTCGGAGCGCCCGCGCGCGCAGCCCACAACACCACCCTTCTCGACCTCGCGCAGTCCGCTCCCTCCGCTGTGCTCGCGGATCTGTTGGGCATGCATCTGAGCACGATCGAGTCCTGGGGCGCCGCGAGCGGGGCACGCTGGGCGCAGTACGCCGGCCGCGACCTTCCTCCCCAGCCACACGCGTCCAGGTGTGAGGTCAGTGGACTCGGCGGTCTTCGTCCCAAGCTTGTCGGACCCCCCAGCTAGCTGGGGGATTTCGTGGTCCTGCAGCCCGCTCCGCACTGAGGACTTCGGGAGCTCGATCTCCACCGACATGGTCCGCCGGGGGCCCTCGCCCTCACCCCGCCGAGGCCCGTGGGTGCTGGCGATGTCATTGTGGGTTGACTTCAGCTCCGCCTCCGAGAGCGCAGGACCATCCATCGAATCAAAGATCCGACGGCCACCGCGAGTGCAACGAGGAGTGCAGTAACACCCATCCATGGTTCCACTTCTTCTCCAATCTCAGAAAAATGATTGCGTGTCGTGCGCGCCGCTGCTGTACACGTAGAGATCTAGCCAGCAGGTCCAAGACGCAGGAATCGGCAACATCAGAGTGGCAGTGAAAGACAGCCGAGCGGTCGCAGGGAGGCTGGAGGTGCTCTTCGAACGGGTAATCTTGACCACTGGCTCGGTCGCAGTTACTCCGATGTACCACCGACTAGGGCTCCACACGGATGTGATCGTCGAGTATCCGCTGTAGTAGACCCGGTAGCGAGCCCGAAAACTGGCACCTGCGATCCCAACATTGTTGCTTACGAAGCAGTTGTTGTAATCACGATACGTGGAGTAGTTGGTTTGAACACACTGACTCATTTGCATCGGTGCTATTTCGCCTGCCGGAGTAACCGAGTTCGTTCCCGCTGAATTGACGGGGATTTCCATTTCCGTCACCGAGATCGAGCCGTCGGAATACGTGTCCACGACAACTTGGAGACTCGTGGTGCTGTATTCTGTCGAGGAAATCGGGTGCGATCCTCCGAGAGATTCCCAACGTTGACCTCGGTCGAGAGAACTGAGAAGTTGTTCCTGAACGTCCTCCGAGACACCATATGAGGCCCAGAAGGATCGGAGGTCGTTCTCACCTGCCAGATCCAGGGCTGCAACATCTGTACGAGGGGTGGCCCCTACCACCCCTCGTACGCCGTCAGCGACGGCGTACGAACTTCTCCAGGTTGCGGCGGTTGATGATGCTGCTGCTCCAGCGACCAAGGCGACAGTGCCGATGAGAGTGGCAGCAGTTCTGAAAACGCGATTCACGGTGTTCCTCCTGAGTCCGGGATGACAGTCGCTGAACCGCTCAGTCGGGGGATCCAGATTGTGCCATGCCTGTGCCGGTTGGCTCAGGCACCACGATTACAGAAGAGTTTCCCTTGCGTTCGAATATCACTCACCGTACTTCCTGCCATGGCAGGAAGTGTTCATTTTTGCAGCAGGTCTCGGCCAGGTGGTCGGGTTCGCCCAGTAGGACTGAGGTCTCTCAGCTCAGGAGCGCCGCACCAGCGGGGAACTCACTCGGTTCCAGTAATGGACTCCACCACTACAATGGTGGACCAGCTCGCGGGCGTCCACGGCATCAAGGCTGCCCGGGCGGCAGTGGCCTTCGCCGATGCGCGGGCGGAGTCCGCGGGCGAGTCCATCAGCCGCCTGCTGATCCACGAACTGGGCTTCCAGGCTCCGGATCTGCAGGTGGAGGTGGTGGTGAAGGGCCGGCGCTACCGGTCCGACTTCGGCTGGGAGAACGGCGCGCTGCTCGGTGAGTTCGACGGTCGCTCCAAGTACAAGGTCTCGGAGGGCTCTGGCACGCCGGAGGAGATCGTCTGGCAGGAGAAGCAGCGTGAGGATGCGATCCGGTCTGATGGCCACCGTGTGGTCCGCTGGATCTGGGCGGACCTGGACCACGGGCGGCTCGGTCGAATCCTCACCAACGCCGGAGTACCACGGCACACCGCCGGACCATCCTGACTGGGAACTCCCTCGCCATCGCCCTGACCGGCGAACACCCCCGCCGTGGGATGACCTTCCCGTCAACCCTCAACCGGCCGACCACGACGACGTCCCCCAAGAGCGCCCGCTCAACGACCCTGCGGGCGCAACCGTGGGGCTCCATCCCACTCCCTACCCACAAGAGCGCCCGCTCAACGACACTGCGGGCGCAACCGTGGGGCTCCATCCCGCTCCATAGCCACAACAGCGCCCGCTGAACGATCGGGCGTCCGCGCTTGGAGGGAACAACACGACAGCGCCACACAAGAGCGTACGCAGAACGATCCGGCGGACCTCGTGGACTCCGATTCTGCCCACAAGAGCGAGCGCTCAATCGTCTTGCGTACGCCAAACGATCCTGCAGGTGGTGTACCACCCGCTGAAACGTTCTGCGGGCGCTGTTGGGGACGGTGGTCACAAGGGCGGGCGCTGTTGGGGACGGTGG
>CALMKG010000356.1 GCA_937867175.1 uncultured Propionibacterium sp.
TCGGCGGCCCGACCGCCAACCTGCTGCCGGTCCCGATGATGAACATCCTCAACGGTGGCGCGCACGCCGACTCCAACGTCGACATCCAGGAGTTCATGATCGCCCCGATCGGCGCCGAAAGCTTCGCCGAGGCGATGCGGATGGGCTCCGAGGTCTACCAGGCCCTCAAGAAGGTGCTCAAGGACAAGAAGCTGGCCACCGGGTTGGGCGACGAGGGTGGCTTCGCCCCCAACCTCGACTCCAACCGCGCCGCCCTCGACCTGATCGAGGAGGCCATCAAGGCCGCCGGCTACAAGCCGGGCGCCGATGTCGCGCTGGCGCTCGACGTGGCCGCCAGCTCCTTCGTCAGCGATGGCAAGTACAAGTTCGAGGGCGGTCTGAAGTCGAGCGCCGAGATGATCGAGTACTACGAGCAGTTGGTTGCCGACTACCCGCTGGTCTCCATCGAAGACCCGCTGGATGAAGAGGACTGGGATGGCTGGGCGGTCTTCACCCAGCGCCTCGGCGACAAGGTGCAGGTGGTCGGCGACGACCTGTTCGTGACCAACGTCGAGCGTCTGCAGCGCGGCATCGACCACCAGTCGGCCAACGCCCTGCTGGTCAAGGTGAACCAGATCGGCTCGCTCACCGAAACCATCGATGCGGTCACCTTGGCCCATCGCAACGGTTTCGCCACCATGATGAGCCACCGCTCGGGCGAGACCGAAGACACCACCATTGCCGACCTCGCGGTGGCACTCGGTTGTGGCCAGATCAAGTCCGGCGCCCCGGCCCGCGGCGAGCGTGTCGCCAAGTACAACCAGCTGATCCGCATCGAGGAAGAGTTGGACGAGTCGGCGGTCTACGCCGGCGTGTCGTCCTTCCCGCGTTTCGACACCGACAAGTGGGCCTGAGTCTTTGGCTTGACCCGATGAACTGAGCTGGGGTCGTCCTCGCGTTTCAGCCGTGGGGACGACCCCAGTCATGTCTACTATCGCGATCCAGGGAAGGGGGTGGCCAATGCCGGACTCGACACGCAGGCCCACCAGCGGTCGTCCGATTGGGCGTGGCAAGGACGACACCCCCAGTGCCCGAACCTCGTCGCGTCCCAGCTCGCGCGGTGCATCGACCAAGGCCGCGCCGGCAGCGCAGAAGAACTCCGAGCAGGAGCCCGCCAGCGGAGGTGCGACGCTGGCGCCCCGGCTCCGGGACGGCCTGCGGGTCACCCAGCGTGCCGTCATCCTCGGTGTGGTGATGGTCGTCCTGCTGTTCAGCTATGCGACCACGCTGCGCGTCTACTTCAACCAGCAGTACCGCATCGCCGAGGCACGCGAGCAGATCGCCCAACACGAGCAGTCGATCAGCAGCCTTGAGGACGAGGTCGAACGCTGGAACGACCCGGAATATGTGAAGATCCAGGCCCGGGAACGGCTCGGCTGGGTGGTGCCGGGTGAGACTGGCTTCCGGGTGATCGGGCCCGACGGCCAGCCCTACGGCGGTGGGTCCCAGATCGGCGCGGCCCAGTTGCCGCCCGGCGAGTACGCGAAGACCTGGTGGGAGCGGATGTGGGGCAGTGTCGCCGCCGCCGACGATCCCACGCCCGAAGACGGCGGCTGAGTGGGGGACAATGGTCATTGTGGCCCGTTACCAGCCGTACACCGATGACGACGCCCGCATCGCTGAAGCCCAGCTCGGGCGTCCGATGCGCGGCGTAGCCGGTGTCGCCTGGCGATGCCCCTGTGGGCATCCCGGTGTGCTCGCCACCCGGCCACGACTGCCGGGCGGCACACCCTTCCCGACCACCTACTATCTGACCTGCCCACGAGCGGTGGCGGCCGTGTCCCGGCTGGAGGCCTCCGGCATCATGGCCGAGATGACGCAACGGCTCGCCGACGACCCACAATTGGCCGAGCACTATCGCCAGGCCCACGACGCCTACCTTGCCGATCGGGCAGCGCTGGCCGTCGAGACCGGAGACACGGTCCCCGAGATCGCCGGCTTCAGCGCCGGCGGGATGCCTACCCGGGTGAAGTGCCTGCATGCGCTGGTCGGCCATGCGCTGGCGGCCGGTGCGGGGGTGAACCCGTTCGGCGACGAGGCGCTCAAGCTGATCGGGGAGTTCTGGGACGGACCCTGCAAAACGGAGGAGCACTGCGATGACTGAGACAGTTGCTGCGCTGGACGCTGGCACCAACACGCTGCGGCTGTACGTCGCCCGCGTCGACGATTCGGCCGGGGGACATCCGGCCTTGCGTGAACTTGAGCGCGAGTTGCGGTTCGTCGGGCTCGGCCATGGGGTGGACGCGACCGGGCGCCTGGACGACGAAGCCATCGCCCGGGCTTGGTCGGCGATCGACGAATACGTGCCGCTGATCCGCAAGCACGGCTGCACGCGGGCGCGATTCGTGGCCACGTCGGCGTCCCGCGACGCCGCGAACCGCGACCAGTTCTTCGCCGGGGTGCGCGAGCGCGTGGGCATCGAACCGGAACTGATCAGTGGGGACGAGGAGGCCGAACTGTCCTTCGCTGGCGCGGTCTCGGGCGCTCGGTTGGACGGCGACCCGGTGCTGGTGATGGATTCGGGGGGCGGCTCCACCGAACTGGTGCGCGGCGACTCGTCCGGCCGGGTCGACCAAGCCGACAGCATCGATATGGGATCGCGGCGAATCCGCGAACGCTATCTGCTCGACGACCCCGCGACCCCGGCACAGATCGCCGCCGCTCGAGCTGAGGTGAACCGGCTGCTCGACGTCTGTCCGGTCGACCTGTCCGGGATCAGGACGTTCATCGGTGTCGCCGGCACCATCACCTCAATGGCGGCAGTCAACCTCGGGCTGGCCAGCTATGACCGCACCCGGGTGCACGGTTCGGTGATGACTACATTCGAGGTGACCGAGATGGCCGACCGGCTGCTGAACATGTCGGCTGCCGAGATTGCCGTCCTCGGTCCGGTGGCACCCGAACGCGCCAAGGTTCTGGCCGCCGGCGCACTGGTGGTCGCCGAGGTCACCCGGCGGGTCAAGGTCAATCTGCAGGCCAGCGAAGCCGATATCTTGGACGGCATCGCCTGGTCGATCGTCGGCGCCGGCAAAGGCCAGCGACTACCCGGCTGATCTTGGCCCCCGTAGCCCAACGGTAGAGGCAGGCGGCTTAAACCCGCTCAAGTATGGGTTCGATTCCCATCGGGGGCACCGAAGGGCAACCGTTCGACAGTGACTAGGAGTTATGGCCCGAAGATTCAGTGATCTATTGGCCTCGATCGGCTGCGCAGGAGGAGCGCTGCGTCCTATTGTGGTGCTTCTCACCCAAATGCAGCTATGTAGGGGGCGGCAATGGCGCCGACACAGCATTTCGCGGTCTCCCCGAACAGTCACACCTCTGAGTTGCCGAGCCACCGACGATGGCCAGCGCTCTTGCTTGTGCTGGTCGTGCTGGTCGGCTCGCTGACCACCGCGTGCTCGGCCTCGGACGAGAAGCTGGTGAGCACACTGTCAACCACCGACCAAGCCGAGACACGGCAGAAGAAGGCGGCCGAACTGGCCGAGCGGCACTCGCTGGACGCCACCCGGGCTTTGGCCGTGACCGCCGTATCGGACCCGACCGCGGCCGCCGGGCTTGCCGCGCTGCGTGACGAGTACATCGTCTTGCTCAACGAGCAACCGAAGCGCGAACTGTCCGACAAGCAGGTGACTGCCCTGTCCGAGACGGTCGACTGCTTGGCGGCCATCGGGGACGCCGACGCCATCGCCGCTCTCGCCCAATACGCCGCCACCCCCCAACAGTGGGTGACCGCCATCCGGGTGCGTGCCGTGCAGGCTCTCGCCGGCCTGCAGCTGAAGGACGTACTCGATTCGCTGGTCGGGCTGGTTGCGATTCACAGCGGCGAGGGCAGCGAGGACGTCCGGGCCGCAGCGGTCGCGCCGCTGCTCAAGCATCCCGAGGCGGCCACTGGGCTGGTGGAGGTGCATGGCACGGCGGGCGCGCAGGCGGACGCCGCGATCGATGGCCTGTTGGTCGGCTTCGGTGCCCCGGGCGCCGAGGCGCTTGTCGCCAAGCTATCGGCCGTCCCGCAGGAGACCTGGATC
>CALMKG010000357.1 GCA_937867175.1 uncultured Propionibacterium sp.
GCATGCCGATGGCCGGCCACAGCAGGCTGGCCAGGATCGCCGCGACCAGCGCGGCTGCCAGCGCGACCAGGCGTTCGGGCGCCTTGGGGCCCATGGTCAGCTGGGCCAGTTCGGCCCGCTCCGCACCGATGGTGACGACGATGAAGCCGGCGAGGAGGGTGAGCAGGTTCTCCACCCCGATGACCAGCCAAAGCAACGCCGCGCACAGTGCCAGCACCGCCGACAGCACCTGCACGGCCACCATCGCGACCGGCGCCCGGCGCCACAGCGCCACATAGACCGCGGCGAAGAACCCGCAGCCCTGCACCAGCAGCAGCTTGCCGAGCAGCGGCGGGGCGCCGACGACCAGCGCGAGGCTGCCGGCGGCGAGCACCGCCGGCGCCAGGTAGCCCCACGCGCGGCCCAAGGATTGAGCACGTTCCAAGGCGATGACGGTGCCGAGGAAGCCGAGCACCATCACCATGCCGTGCAGTCCGGGCAGCCGGTCGGACTCGACCGGCGCCCAGACCCCGACCAGCAGCAGTGCCGCGTCCAGACCGGCGAGCAGGCTGGCGCCGCCGAGCGCCAGCAGGACGAGGCGTCCGCGGGCGGTTCGGTGCAGCGCCGGCGTGCGGGTGCTGGTCGGGCGCGTCGGGCTAGTGCCGATCGGGGACGCGTGCACTGGTTACTCGGAGACCGCGTGGGTCTTGGTCAACTTAAGGCGCACCGCTTGCGGTGCCCGGTCGAGGTAGGCGACCTCGATCGCGTCCCCGTAGATGTCGTACACCTGGCCGAGCAGCGGCAGCGGGTCGTGCGGGGCGATCAGCACCATCGCCGTGCCCGGCTGCAGGCTGGCCAGGGCGCCCAGGATCGCGCCGTGGCGGATCGCGTGCGGCAACTCGCGGGCGTCCAGTTCGGGCAGAACCTCGTTCTCATGCCCACACTGGCAGCCGCCCTGCTTGGTCTGGGTCACGGGGAGGTCGGTGGTCGTCATGGATATCTCCTGTCGTCGTCTGCTGATTTTCTACATGTTCAGCCGTACTAAATCTAGTAGGCTGACACCGTGGCAGGCAAGGCGAATCCCGGACCCGCCCCGGTCGCCCAAGATCGGGGCCAGCTCGGTGATGCCCGACAGCGGGTCCTTTCGGCGGTCGCCGACGCTGCCGACCCCGGAGTGACCGTGGCCGAGGTGGCCGCTCGGCTGGGTGGCCATCCCAACGGCAGCCGGGCGCACCTGGACGGCCTGCTGGCTGACGGCCTGGTCGCCAGCGCACCCAGCAAGCCGAGCGGACGCGGGCGTCCTGCGCTGCGCTATCGCATCACGGCGGCCGGACGACGGGCACTCG
The DNA here is from genome assembly GCA_937867175.1 of uncultured Propionibacterium sp. Lineage (GTDB taxonomy): Bacteria > Actinomycetota > Actinomycetes > Propionibacteriales > Propionibacteriaceae > Brooklawnia. The sequence continues at coordinate 1,326 of CALMKG010000357.1, forward strand.
CCGGACGGACGGGTAGCGACTACCGGGGGCTGGCGCACGCCTTCGCCGCGCACCTGGCGGCGAGCGGGGACGCCGACGAGGCGCGCCAGGTCGGCCGGGCGTGGGCCGCCGAATTGATCGGCCGGGCACGCGACGACGAGCTGCCCTCCGACACCGGAGAACGGCTGCTGGAACTGCTCGCAGACCTCGACTTCAGCCCCGAATCCGGGACGGACGCGATCGTCCTGCACACCTGCCCGTTCGTCGAGGAGGCCCGCGAACACCCGGCCGTGATCTGCGGGGTCCACCAAGGACTGATCGACGGGGCGCTGGAGTCGTGGGGCCAGCCGGGGCGGGCCAAGTTGCAGCCGTTCAGCGGGCCGGGCACCTGCCGGCTCCGCCTCGGCGCCTGACGACCGGCCGCCCGCGCTGGCCGAGGGCGCAGGTCAAGGTTCCGGACTGACCGACTGCTCGTGCGGAGGTTGCTCGCCGCCGGGGTGCGGGTGGCGGTGGTGGGCGTCCGGGTAGTGCCGATGGGTGTGGGTCAGCGCCTGGTGGGTGTGGAGGTGGTTGTGCCCCGCACCCCGGGGAGCCTCCTGTCCCGGCTGGTGTTCGTGCTGGTGGTGCTCGTCGTGGACGTGCCAATGCTCATGGGTGATCAGCTGGTGGGTGTGCGGGTGCTCGTGGACCTCGGTCAGGTGCAACCAGACCCCAAGGCCCATCAGCAAGCTGGCAACGCCCACCTGCCAGGTCAGCGGTTCACCCAACCCCAGTGCCAGCAGCGTCCCGAAGAACGGGGCGACCGAGAAGTAGGCGCCCGCCCGGGCCGTGCCGACATGGCGCATGCCGATGATGAACAGCACCAGGCTGACCCCGTAGGCGAACAACCCCACCACCATCGCCGCGGCGATGTTCGCCGCACCCGGCAGCGCCGACCCGGCAATGAACGCGAGCACCAAATTGATCGGCCCAGCCACTCCCCCCTTGACCGCCGCCAGCCACATCGCGTCGTTGAGGGCCACCTTGCGGGTCAGGTTGTTGTCCAGCGCCCAGCACAGGCAGGCACCGAGGACCGCCAGCGCAGGCCACGGGCTGCCGAAGTTGGCGGTCGACGGGACGCTCAGCACGCTCGCGCCGGCGACGATCGCCACCATCCCGAGCAGGACGCGGCGATCGACGTTCTCCCTGAAGACCGCCCAGGCAAGCACTGCGGTGAACACACCCTCGGCATTCAGCAGCAAGGACGCCCCGGACGCCGGCATGTTCGCCAGGCCGAGCATCAGCAGGACGGGCCCGGCCAATCCGCCGAAGAAGATCGCGCCGGCCAGCCAGGGCAGTTCGCCGGGGACGATCCGCACCCGGCCGGGACGCCGAATCAGCCGGTAAAGGCCAAGCCCGACCCCCGACCCGGCGTAGAGCAGGCCTGCCAACAGCCAAGGGCTCACATCGGCGGCCAGCAACAGCTTCGCCAGCGGCGTCCCGGCACCGAACAGGACGGCGGCACCCAGCGCGGCCTGCACTCCGCGGTCTCCGACGGCGATACGCCCCACAAGATCACCTCTGCCCGCTTTGGCTGGCGGCTGGTTGCGCCGCCGGTGGCAGTGCCACGATATCCCGGCGTGGCGGGGACGCGAACGGGTCCCGTCGGAACCTGGGGAGCAGAAACACCCACCACCGGGGGCTCAGGTCAAACGGTCGGCCTGCGTGGTCAACTCGACCGAAAGCCACGGCTCGTAGGGCAGCCCTTGGAGGGCGCCAGCAAGGTCGAGACGGATATCGTCCTGCCGGTCGACGGTCCACTGCCCCGCAGGCACCAGATAGACCGCGTCCACGTAGAGCTTGCGTCCCATCTTGGTCATGCGCACGACCGGATCAGCCAATCCATGGTGTCCACTGACTTCGGCCAGCGCCGCCTGCACCGTCTCCTGGACCTCGGGGCGCGGCGCCCCCTCCAGCAGCTCCCGCAGCGCCGACCGCACCAGCGCCACCGGTTGGGGCACGAGCAGCACGCAGCCGACCAGGATCAGCACCGAGTCGATGAAGGGTTCCAGCGCGACGAAACCGAGCGCCCGCAACGCCAGCGCCAACGCCGCGCCCGCCACGACCACCAAGCTGAACGCCGCGGACGCCAGCCACTGCCTCGCCTCGGCCTGCAAGAGGTCGGAGTCGGCGTCGGCGCGCCTCAAGTACTGCCACAGCAGCAGGCAGGCCACCCCCGTCACCGCCCCGTACGCGAGCAGTGAACCGGCCGCAACCTCGGACCCGCCCACCAGGATTACCCGCACTGCCTCGATTGCGGCGTATGTCAGTGTCCCGAACAGCGCGAAGCCCTGCAGTGCAATCGCCAACGGCACCAGCGCCTCCCGGCCATAGGGATAGCGGGCGTTCGCCGGCACCTGCGCCATCCGGGACGCCCCCAGCGACAGCCACGTCAGGATCATCCCGATCGTCGCGTACACGCCGTCCAACAGCATCACCTGCGACCCCGCGAACCATCCCCAGACCACCGCGACAACAGCCAGCGCACCTGTGGCGACCAGCGATGCCCTCAGTGCGGCCCGCTCGGCATCGTGCGGAGAGGGGGACTCAAGGGTGTCGGCCTGCATGCCAGCAGTCTGCCACGCGGTGGGCGTCCGGGGGGCAGCGCATCGGCGCGGCGATCCCGGGCCCGGACGCCGGGCAGGTCGTGGTGGATTCGCCGGGCCCGGCCGTCAGGCCGGGGCACGCAGGGTCCGGTAGGCGGGCGCCAACAACTCCACCAACCCATGCCCGCGAACCGTCACAGTGACGTCCGGCAGCTGCGCCAGTAGCTCGGCGGCGGACGGCGAGGCAGGCCGCGGCAGTTCACCCTGCAGCTCGAAGAATGCGTCCAGCAGGTCTTCGAGCGCGACGTCGGGGCTCTCCCCCGGTTCATCGCCGCCGGCACCCGCACCGTCCCCCGCGTCCGAGTGGGTGGCATTGGTCAGGTTCGCGAGCAGGTCCGCGCGGGTGCGTCCCCGCCACGCGAGAATCCGGAACGGGTCTTCGTCGAACGACTCGGCGAGCAGGTAGATGGCGGCCGCCAGGTGCTTGCACGGCACGCTCCAGTCGGGACACGTGCAGTCCATCGACAGGTCGCCCGCCCCGGCCGGGAACAACCGGAGCCCGAGCCGCGCGAAGACCTGCTCGATGTCGTCCGGCATCTCACCGGCGAGCAGCCGCGCCAGATACCAGGCGTCCCCGGCCAGTTCCTGCTCGACCGCGGCCCATTCGGCCTTGCCGAACGCAGTCACGCCGATCCGAACCCGATAGGGACGCACCCGACTGCCCTGGACGACGGCATTGACCACCCCCGCCTGCAGATCGAGCGAGATCACCT
>CALMKG010000358.1 GCA_937867175.1 uncultured Propionibacterium sp.
CACCATGAGTTCTGCCGGTGGGAACCGGCGAGCGTTCGATCGTCGTCCACACCACGACCAGTGGCCGTGGCGGGTCGAGATGTGGGGGTTCGCCCGTCCGTCACACCGTGGATGGGCTTGATCCTTGAACCAATCCGATCGGCAGGGCCGGGGCCTGCATGACGGGGGAGAGGGGTGCTGGGCGATGATCCTCGGCAGGCTTGGGCGCAGCAAGGCGATGACGTGGGAATCTGGGTCGGCACTTGGACAGTTGCGCGCCAGTGCCGTCCTGTCACCAGATGATGTGCTCGCACTGATGTCGACCCGCCGCACGGGGATCTCGACCAGACAGGCACAAGAGCGGCTCGACGAGTATGGCGAGAACGTCATCACCGTCGGGGTCCGCAACACCTGGTTGCTGAGGCTGGCGAAGAGCGTCGTCAACCCCTTCAACTCGATCCTGCTGTTGGTTGCTGCTGTCACCTATTTCACCGACATCGTGGCGTCGGCCAAGCCGGACTGGATCACGGTCGGGATCATCTTGACACTGGTCTTCTTGTCGAGTCTGGTCGCCTTCATCCAGGCCGAACGATCCAACGCGGCGGTCGAGGGACTGACTCGGATGGTCTCGAACACCGCAGATGTCTGGCGTGACGGTACGCTCATCGAGATACCGTTCCAGGAAGTCGTCCCCGGCGACATTGTTCGCTTGTCGGCTGGGGACATGCTGCCGGCGGACGTGCGTTTTCTGACCACCAAGGACACCTTCATCTCCCAGTCGGTGCTGACTGGGGAGTCCGATCCGGTGGAGAAGGCGAGCGAGGTGCCGGAGAAGCCATCCGGCACCCTCACCGATCTGCCGACGATCGGATTCCTGGGGACCGATGTGGTCAGTGGCAGCGCAACCGCGGTCGTCTTGGCCACGGGCACCCAGACCTACTTCGGCGCGATGGCCAAGACCCTGTCCGGGGACCGAGCGAAGACCAGTTTCGAACGTGGGATCGGATCGGTCAGCTGGCTGCTCATCCGCATGATGCTGGTCACCGTGCCAGTGGTCTTCCTGATCAATGGGCTGGCCAAGGATGACTGGGGGACGGCATTCCTGTTTGCGCTCAGCGTCGCGGTGGGCCTGACACCGGAGATGCTGCCGGTGATCATGACCTCGACGCTGGCCAAGGGAGCCGTGACGATGTCCCGGCACAAGGTCATCGTCAGGACGCTGGGGGCGATCCAGACGTTCGGGGAGATGGACGTATTGTGTACCGACAAGACCGGGACGCTGACCGAGGACCGGATCGTCTTGGAGAAGTACATGAATGTCACCGGCGAAGATGACGAACGGATCCTTCGTTACGCCTACCTCAACAGCCACTTCCAGACCGGATTGAAGAACCTGATCGACTTGGCCATCATCGACCGGGCCGAGTCTGAGGGTTTGTCCGCCGTCGGTGGGGAATACACCTGCATTGACGAGATCCCATTCGACTTCTCCCGACGCCGGATGAGCGTGGTGGTGGTCGGCCCAACCGGACGCCGTCAGCTGATCATGAAGGGCGCAGTGGAGGAGATGCTGGAGATCTCCACCTTCGTGGAACTGGACGGTCAAGTGCTGCCGATGGACGACCAGACCAGACGCCTGGCATTGGAGACCTTCCAGCGATATGACACCGAAGGCTTGCGGATGCTCGCAGTGGCGCGGAAGATTGATGTTCCGGGCACCGGGGCATTCGGTGTCGCCGACGAGAACCAGATGACCCTGATCGGCTTCGTCGGTTTCCTCGACCCACCCAAGGACAGTGCGAAGGCCGCCATCGCCGCGCTGCAACGAGATGGCGTGCGGACCAAGGTGTTGACCGGCGACAGCGGGGGTGTCGCGGCGCTGGTCTGCAACCGGGTGGGCATCGACACCACGGTCCTGCTCACCGGTGCAGATGTCGATGAAATGGACGATGGCGAGTTGGCCAAGGCGATCCAGGTCTGTGACGTCTTCGCCAAACTGTCGCCGACCCAGAAGGAGAGGCTGGTCGAGGCGCTTCAGGTCGCGGGACACACGGTCGGCTACCTGGGCGATGGCATCAACGACGCTCCCGCGCTGCGGAGGGCAGACGTCGGGATCTCGGTCGATAACGCCGTCGATATTGCCAAGGAGACCGCCGACATCGTCTTGCTGCAGAAGGACCTGATGGTGCTGGAGGCCGGAGTGATTGAGGGTCGGCGCACCTTCGGCAACATCTTGAAGTACATCAAGATGGCTGCCAGCGGCAACGTGGGCAACATCATCTCGGTGATGGTGGCCAGCCTGGTGTTGCCCTTCCTGCCGATGCTCCCGCTCCAGATCCTGACCCAGAACCTGCTTACCGATTTCTCCCAACTCGGGTTGCCCTTCGACAACGTGGACGCCGAATACCTGGCCAGCCCGCGCAGATGGGAGACCGCGTCGATCAAGAGGTTCATCATCTACCTGGGCCCACTGAGCTCGGTCTTCGATCTGCTGTGTTTCGCCGTCCTTTGGTGGGTGATGGGGGCCGACAACCTTGCCATGGCGCCGTTGTTCCAAGGTGGTTGGTTCGTCTTCGGGACGCTCTCCCAAGTCTTGGTCGTCCACCTCATCCGCACCCAGAAGATCCCCTTCGTGCAGAGCCGGCCAGCCACCGTGCTGATGCTGTCGACCCTGGTCGTGACACTGGTGGGGGTGGCGGTCGCCTTCAGCGGCCTGGGCGTCTGGATCGGCATGGTGCCGCTGCCGTTGTCGTTCGTGCCGTGGCTGGCGCTGCTCCTGACCGGCTACTTTCTGGCGACGCTTTGGATGAAGCAGATCTACATCAAGCGCGAAGGGGAGTGGTTGTGACCGATCCGGAGCGCGACCTGTTCCGAGACCGTGCAGCTCAGTCGCGATGTGCCGTCACCGTTGGGCCGGACAGTGACGCGTTCCGCGATCCGCTGCTTCATCTCGACGACATGGCTGATGACGCCGACCGTGCGTCCGGTCTGGCGCAACTTGGTCATCTGGTCCATGACCGCGTCCAGGGACTCGGGGTCCAGTGAACCGAAGCCCTCGTCGACGAACAGGGTGTTGAGTTCCACTCCACCAGCCTCGGCGGTGACGGCGTCGGCCAGTCCCAGTGCCATCGCGAGGGACGCCTTGAAGGTTTCGCCGCCTGATAGGGTTTGCGGCTCGCGGGTGGCGTCCCCCGACGCGTGGTCGATCACTTCCAACCCGAGGCCGAGCTTCTGGCTGCGTCCCTCTTTCGCATCGGTTCGACGCATCTGGTAGCGGCCATCGGTCATCGCGGACAGCCGCACGTTCGCCAGATCTACGACCTCTTCGAACCGCTGCAGGAGCACGAAGGTCGGCAACGTCATCCGCAACTGGTTGCCCTGCTGGGCGTTGGCCAGTTCGGCCATCCGAACCACCGGACCGGCTGCCCGCTCGATGCCCGCGAACTCAGCCATGGTCTTGTCCAGGTCCTTCAGCGCGTCCCGGGACGCCTTGATCGTTTGGGTCAGCGCACCCTGCGTCAGCGTGAATGTCCTGACCTCTTCCTCGGCCGCCGCCTTTGCGTTTTCGAGATCATCGGTTGGCGCGGTCGCCGCGTCCCCAAGCGTGGCCAGACGCGGCGCCTGCAGAGAGCCTTCGACCTGGTCGGAGTCCCGCCGGTGCCCTTCGATGTGGTCGCGCAGGTCGTTGCGATCAAGTTCGGGCAGTAACGCCTCCTCGGCCTCGGTTGCTGAGGCGAACCCGCACACTTCGAGTTCGGCGGCCAGCAGTTCAGCCCGCAGCCGCTCGTTATCTCTGGCGCTCGACAAGGCACGTTGCGCGGCGGCAAGACATCCAGCGCTGCTCGCGCGGTGCCGGAGCGCACCCATCCGGGCGGCCACCGTGGAATGGCCGTCGCAGGCTATGCTGACCCGCGACCTCAAATCTTCGAGGTGCTTTCGGACGATTCGGTTGCGTTCGTCCTGCGTGGCCTTGTCTTGTTCGGCCGCGCTGATCTCTTCAGTCTCCCGGGCGTTGTCTTCACGGAGCTTCTCGAGCTGCTCGTCGATCTTGCCTGCACGGTTGGCTGCTGCCTGGAGGTGCTCCAGCTGCCCCTTCGCCGCAGCGTGGGCCTGCGTTGCCTGATCGACGCTGAGCCCCTGGGCGGCCTTGGTCTGTTCCTCGATCCTCGCGGCCGCAGCGTCGCAGGCCGACGTCGCCTGCTGGCGTCGCTTCGAGGCATGGTTCCGCTGTAGGTCGAAGGCGTCCACCTCGTCGCGGGTTGCGGAGCCGGTCACGATGGTTGCCGGTATGGGGTGTTCGGTGGCACCGCACACCGGGCAGGGTTCGTCGTCTGCCAGTTCGGACGCGAGGGTGCCGGCCAGCGAGTCGAGCCACGCCTGCCGAGCCGTTGCGTAGGCGGAATCGGCTTGCCTTTCGCTGGCGCGGGCCTCGTCCTCCACTTTTCGCAGGTCTGTCAGGCTTCTTGTCAGCGTCTCGACCTTCCTTGCCGCCGTCAGGACACCACCCGCCTGCGATTCGGCGGTGACTGCGTCCGGCAGCCCGGTTGTCTCATCGCGCAGATGCTTGAGCTCGGCCTCGAGGTCGCCAACTCCCCGGGAGGCGTCCGTCAGTGCCTCCTTGCGTCCCCTCAGTTGTTCCTCTGTCAACTGGAGCGCCAGTTCAGCTGCGCTCAAGTCGGATTCAGTCTTCGGGATGGACGCCTCGTCGCTGACGAGTGCCTCGAGCCCACCGGCGTCAGTCAGGGCCGCCTGCTGGGCCTGCTCATACTGTTCAGCGGGCAGCAATTCGGCTACCAGGTCGGTGTGCGGTCCGACCGAAACGGCTGCCACCAGATCGTTGAGCGCCCGTTCACATTCCTGGGTTTGCAGCAACGATTTGCTGACCTCGGCGAGCGGGTGCCGGACCCTTTCAGCCCGATCGGCCAGCGTCAACCGTTCCGCCTTCAGCTTCACGCCGGGGGCCTGCGAGGCGAGTTCCCGCTTGCGTGCCAACAATCCGTCCCGCTCAGTGATGGACTCGTTGCGTTTCTGCGCCTCTTCAAGCGCTTGTCCGGCGGCGTGAAGTTGCTCCGCCGCGGCTTTCACCTGGTCTTCGAGCACATCGGCCTGATCAGCGAGGACGCGCAGCCGGGCAGCGGCGAGTTCGGACAGGCTGCCGAATTCCTGATCGTCCACCAGGTCGTCGAATTGGACCTGCTCAGGGATCTTCTCGCAAGTGACTTGGGCCTGGTCGTACCAGGCCACCTGGCAGAAGTTGGCTGCCGCTTGCCTCACATCGCCGATTGCCTTGTCAACTGCGCGCCGCTTGTCGATGGCCATCTCGGCGAGCCGGTTCGCGATGCGCTGGTAGAGCTCGGTGCCGAAGATGTCCTGAAGTATGCCGCGCCGGTCTTCGGGCTTCGCTTTGAGGAAGGTCGCGAACTGGCCCTGCGGGAGCACGACCGTCTGGGTGAACTGTGACTTGGTCAACCCGACAGCCCGGGACAGTTCGTCGTTGGCCTCTTGGATGTTGGTACTCACCGGGACGCCCGCGGCGTCGGGAGCGGCGAGCTTCCACAACTTGATCGACGCCTTGACAGTTGTGTTGCCGCTGCCCCTCTTCTTCACCCGCTCGTATTCGGGGACGCGCCGCACCCGCAGCAATCCGTGACTGGTGTCGATGGTGAGGTCGACGAAGGGCTCGACCCCCTCAGGCAGCATGGTGGACACGATTCGTCCCTTGCTCGATTCCGAGCCGGCGACGTCACCGTACAGCGCGAACACCATCGCGTCCACGATCGTCGACTTGCCGGCACCGGTCGGCCCTTCGAGCAGGAACAGCCCGCCGATCGACAACTCTTCGAAGTCGATCACCTGTCGTTGCGCGAAGGGACCGATGCCCTCGAACTCCAGCCGCACGATCTGCATCAGCGTCCCCTCTCATCAACTCGAACCTGCTCGTAGGCGGCCACCAGCACCGCGAGTTCCGGCTCATCGGGCGGTCGGTCGCCGACCTGGCGGATGAACTCGGTCACCACCTCGAGTGGGTCGCGGACGGTGCGAGAGACGCCACGGGCCACCAGCGGCCCGCCATCGCGTTCGAAGAGGACCTCAAGCGCGTGCGGGAACGCCTGCTTCACGATGCTGACCAGGTCGTCCGGTCGTCGGCTGCCGGTCACGATCACGCGAACCCAGTCGCTGCGTTGGGCCTCGAACCGGCGGCCCACTACCTCGTCCACCGAACCACGCACCTCGGACAACCGACGCGGCACCGGCGCTTTGACCTGACGAACTGCACTGACCTGCCCGTCGGTTCCGAAGTCGATGAGCAAGGTGGACTTGACCTGGTTCATCTCGGAGAACGAGAACGCCAGCGGCGAGCCGGAGTAGCGCAACCGCGGCCCAGCCCCCTCGCGCGGGCCGACCTGCTGCTGACCGTGCAGGTGGCCCAACGCCACATAGTCGACCGCCTCCGGCCCGGCACCGAACACGGCATGCGGGACATTGTCGACACCACCAACCCGAATGTCGCGTTCCGAATCGGACGCCTGACCGCCGACCACGAAAGCGTGCGCCATCACCACCGCCGGCAACCGGCGACCGGCAGCACCGCGCCGCGAGCACAGATCGGCATCGACCCGGCGCATTACAGTCGATAGCACGGCCTCGTGCGACCGGGCGACCGGTGGGCGCTGCCCAGCGGCTTCGGGTTCCACCCAGGCCATCAGCTCGGAGCGTGCCGTGTCGGGGTCGAGATACGGCAACGGATAGACCAACAACCCGGCATCGCCAGCGGCGTCCGGGATCACCACCGGTCGTGCCGCATCGGGGATCCGTGCCCTGACGTGCAGGCGTTCGCGGAACAACCTGGCCCCGAAACCCAACCGCACCGCAGAGTCATGGTTGCCCGGCGTGACCACCACCCGAGTGATCTCGGCCAACCGCTCAAGCACATCCTCCAGCAACTGGACCGACTCGAGGGGTGGCAGGGCCCGGTCATAGATGTCGCCCGACACCACGACCGCGTCCGGACGCTCGCTACGCGTCAGCTCGACCAGGTGATCGAGGTAGGCAGCGTGGTGTTCAGCCAAGTCAACCCCATGAAGGGTGCGCCCGAGATGCCAGTCGGAGGTGTGCAGGATCCGCATGCCCCCAAAACTAGGACCCGGCACCGACAAGTTGGGCCG
>CALMKG010000359.1 GCA_937867175.1 uncultured Propionibacterium sp.
GCGGCGATCTCGGTGCCGAACGTGCGCATGGCTGCACCGGTCAGGGTGGCGATGTCGACGATTGCGTCGACGTTCTCCTCGGTGGCCAGCACCAAGGCGTCCGCCATCACCAGTCGGCCCTCGGCGTCGGTGTTGATCACCTCTACCGTTTTGCCGCCACGCATCACGATGATGTCGCCAAGCCGGAGCGCACCGCCGCCCGGCATGTTGTCGGTGCACATCAGGTAGCCGGTGACCTGGCTGGTGCAGCCCAGTTCACGCAGGGTGGTCATGGCGCCGAGAATGGCTGCGGCACCGGTCATGTCGTTCTTCATGGTGGCGTGCACTTCATCACCAGGCTTGATGGCCAACCCGCCGGCGTCGTACATGATGCCCTTGCCGACCAGCGCCAGGTGCCCGGTCGGCTCACCCTCGGGGCGGTAGACCAGCTTGATCATCGCCGGCGGCTCTTCGCTGCCCAGGTTGACCCCCAGCAGGCCCCCACAACCCATCTCCACCAGGGCGTCCTCACCGAAGACCTCGACCGCCAGGCCGGCCTGCGGACCGACTTGGGTGGCGACCTCACCGAGCCGGGTCGCGGTGAGGATACCGCCAGGGGTGCCCGCGAGGTCACGGGCGAGCTTGGTGGCCCGCACCAGCAACTGCCCCTGCGCCAGACCGATGTCGGCGGCGTCCAGTCCCGACTGCTCGGTCACCAAGGTGAACGACGAGAGCTTCGCCTCTGGACCGTCCGCCCCGATCCGGTAGACGTAGCGGGCCAGCGCGGCACCTTCCAGCATGGCGGCGGCTGCCGCCTGGTCGTCGACCGAGGTCTCGGGAGCCACCAGTGTCAGGTCCACCTGACTGGGCACGGCGCGTGCGAAGATGGCGGCCGCGTCCCGCAAGGTCGCAGGGTTGGCCTCGGCACGCTCGCCGCCACCGATCAGGACGACAACCGGGCCGGCCCCGGTCGGCAACACCAGGGAGCTACCGGCCTTGGCCGAGAAACCGAGCCCAGCGGCCCGCGCGGCGTTCAGACCGCTGGCCGCGGGCAATTCGTCCCCGACGAAGACGATGTGGCCAACGGCGCCGGCATCTGCGGGCACCACATCGCTGACTGCTAGACGCAGTTCACGCTGGGGTAGGGAGAACGGTGGGTAGGGGGCAAGATGCGTCATGGTCCACACTCCGAAATCGCGACTGGGACGGAGCGACAGCGCCGTCATGGTGGACCCTAGCCGGGCTCGGGTAGGGGCCCATCACCCTCGGCGGGTGGCTGTTCGGCGTCCGCCAGGCTGCCCGGAGCCCACCCGCCCCGGGTGATGCGACGCCGTCCCGACGCTGGGAAACTGGGGTCGGTAGCTCGTCGCGGATCGTCGGGCGCAGGCAGGAGGACTGATGAGCGTGGTGCTGGTCGACCAGAGGCGGCGATCCCGGTGAGCGAAGCCCTGATCACCCTGATCATCTTGGGTGTGACGGTGGTCGTCTTCATCTGGGACCGCCTGCCCGTCATGCTGGTCGCCCTGGCGGTGCCGGTGGCGCTGTGGGCCACCGGCGTGCTCGATCTCGCCGAGGCGTTCAAGGGGTTCGGCGATCCAACTGTCATCTTCATCGCGGCATTGTTCGTGGTCAGCGAGGCACTGGACGCGACCGGGGTGACCGCCTGGGTGGGTGACTTGGCGCTGCGGTTGGCCGGCGAGAGTCGGACTCGGCTGCTGGTTGTCATTCTGCTGCTGGTCGCCGTGGTGACGGCGGTGATCACCCCCAACGGGTCAGTGGCTGCCTTGACACCAGTCGTGGTGGTGATGGCCATCCGGGCGCAGCGGGCTCCGTCCGAACTGCTGATGCCGTTGGCCTTCGGAGCCCATGCCGGATCGATGCTGTTGCTGACCGGCTCACCGGTGAATCTGGTGATCGCCGACTACGCCGAGTCGGCCGGGGTCGGCCCATTCGGCCTGTTCTCGTTCACCTTCGTGGGTGTCCCCCTGGTGCTCGGGACGTTGATCATCGTGGTGCTCTTGGGACCGCGCCTGATCCCGCGTCGAACCGCCGGCAAGTCGCTGCGCGATCTGGGCGGCCAGGCCGCGGTGCTGACCGCGCACTACGAGATGGAGTCGGACCGACCGGTGCGCCTGACTCGAGAGATGGGTGTGCTGGAAGCCGTCATCCCGCCCCGATCCGAGTTCATCGGTGACATCGCCTACCCGGGCATGCGGACCGAGAGCGGCCGCTTGGTGGTGGTGGCGGTTCGGCACCGGGGCCACGACCATCAGAAGCCGCACGGACTGCACGCCGGCGACGTTGTCCTCTTCCAGGGCGCCTGGCCCGACCTAGAAGAAGCCGCCCAGGACCCCAACATCCTCGCCGTGGACTCCCCGGAGCAGGTGCGCAGGCAGGCGGTTCCCCTGGGCGCGGGCGCGAAGCGGACGTTGGTCGTCCTCGCCGTGATGATCATCCTGCTCGCCACCGGTCTGATTCCCGCGCCCGTTGCCGGACTGCTGGCCGCGTTGGTCGTCATCGCGACCCGGGTACTGACCGTGCAGCAGGCCTACGACGGCATCGGTTGGACCACGGTGATCCTCGTCGGGGGCCTGATGTCGCTGTCGACCGCCATGGTGAGCAGCGGTGCGGCTCAGCAACTCGCCGACGCGCTGGTCGCGCTGGTCGGGGACGCCGGCCCGTACGCGCTGCTGGCCGGGCTGTTCGTGATCACCAGTGTGCTCGGCCAACTGATCAGCAACATGGCCACGGCCTTCATCGTGGTGCCGGTCGGGTTGGCCGCTGCCATCCAGATGGATGTCTCCCCCGCTCCCATCCTGATGGCCATCGCGGTCTTCGCCGCTGCTGCCCTGCTGACCCCGGTGGCCACCCCGGCAAACCTGGTGGTCATGGAGGCAGCCGGCTACCGCTTCGGCGACTACTGGAAGCTGGGGCTACCGCTGCTGGGCCTGTACGGGCTGGTAGGCATCGGGCTGGTGCCGCTCTTCATGCCGTTCTGAGCCCCGGTCCCGTCTTCCCCGCCAAGGCGTCGTCTTTGGCCGGCCTCACCCAGCACCCAGCCGCGCCGTCCGGTCCAGGACGCGGCTCAGATTCGCCATCACCCCGTGTTGATGGATCTCGTGAAGAGCAAGCAGGCATCCAGTCGGGTCGGTCCTTGCACGCCCAGGGCACGGCTGCAGGTGGGGATGCGTCCAGGCGTCGGCCAAGGGCACTAGGTGCGCTGGTTGCGGGTGTAGGTGATCTTCTCCCGGGTGCCGGTGCCCTGGCCCGCCCGAATCGACTCCATCTCGCGTTTGGCCTCTTCGTTGCGCTCCATCAGTTCTTGGGTGTTGAACCCGCCGCTGCGCAGCACCATGTACGCGATCGCGGCGATCGCCAACGAGATCAGCGGCGACCAACCGACCAACAATGGCAGGGTGATCAGCGCGATCACGTCGAAACCGCGGATCAGGTTCAACACCAGGCCGGGCGGCATGGCACCGAATCCGGTGGCAACCATGGGCATTGAGTAGTCCGCCGACTTGGCGCTCGCCCAGCGGATCGCCGCAACATAGCCGGCGATCGCTGTGACGAAACCGTGGGCCAGACCGGTCCCCAACGCGGCCAGACCGGGGTTCTGCTGCCCGATCATCACGAACGCCGGGGACGCCGCCAGCGCCCAGATGACGGCGAGCCCTGCCGGGACGATGGTCAGTGACCCGTTCAGCTCCGACGTCGACATCGGGAAGGCGCGGGCCAAGCCTCTGGTGCGGGTCAGCACCCGCAGCGAGTCGAAGAACGGCACCATCACGAACATCAGGACGATCGCCGAGATCGGCGGGGTCAGGTTGCCCAGCCCCAGCGACAGCAGCGCGTAGGGGACGATGGCGCTGGCCAGCAAGACCAGCAGACCGCGCGGGTTGCGGATCAGCTTGTCGAGATCGCGCCAGACCAGTGTCGCGCGACCGGTGCCTCGCCCAGAGATCGGATGGACATGGCCCTTGGCCAGCCAGCGCCGCTCCACCAGAATGTCGCGCATCAGGCCGAAGTCGAGAGCGAACGCCGCACCCTGCATTCCGGTCAGCAGGTCGCCGCCGCTGACCAGCCGGGCGCGACGCACGTACTCCAGCCGCCTGCTCGCGGCGATGGCGGCGGCCACCAGCGCCACCACCGAGATGGCGAGCACCACCAGCGCGAGCCGCTCGTTGAGGGCCGGATCGAAGTTGATCGTGAGCCAGCCGGAGGAGACCGCCACCATGAGGCCCAGCACACCCAGCGCGAAGATGCCCGTCGCCCCCTGAATCGCGACCAGGATCACCGTCCGTTCGGCCGTCTGCTCCACGGCCGCGAAGGCCACCACCGCCGCGGTCGCCGCCCCCAGCGCAGCGGCCCACACGGCTACCGCTTGCGGCGTCAGACCTGTCAGCGAGGTGACCAAACCGCCCAGCAGCAAACCCAGCAGGCCGGCGCCGACGACCACCCCCCACAACCGGCGGTTGAGCAGCCTGGCGCGGCGAACCGGGGCGTCCAACAGCCAGAACCCCTCGGCGGCCGAGGCGATGACCGGACCGAAGATCCGTGAGACCATGACCGCGACCAGCACGGCCGTGGCCAGTGACATCCACGGCAGCAAGCCACGCGCGGTTTCGCAGCCGGCGTCGGTGCAGCCGGCGGCCGACTGCTGCACCGACATGATGCCGCTGACGACCATGGCAACCACGACCACCAGCGAGAAGATCGTCACGTAGCCGTCGGTGATCATGTCCCAGATGGTTCGGGTGGCGCGTCCCTTGCGCCAGTCCTTCATCAACAAGGTGAGCTGGCGTTCGTCGGCCACACCGACTTCGTAGTCCTCCACGTCGCCGAAGGGGGTGACGGGCTCCCAGACCACGTCGGGGACCACCGTCTCCTCCGGTTCGGTGGCCTGCGGTTGTTGGGGTTGCGCCTGTTTCGGGGTCGACTGGCGACGCTTGCGCTTGCTGGTCCGGCTCACGGTTAGAACTCCGCCTCCACCTGCGACTCGCTCGTTTCCGCCGCCGCCCCCAACCGCACCACGCGGGCACCCAGAGCATCGACCAGCGAAGGTTCGTGGCTGGCCATCACGATCGCCAGTCCCTTGGTCATTTCGTGCTTCAGCCGGGCCCCGAGCCAAGCCACCCCTTCGACATCGAGGCGCTGCTCCGGTTCGTCCATGACCAGCAGCTTCTTGGGCCGCACCAGCGCGGTCGCCAGCGCCAACCGGCGACGCTGGCCGCTGGACAGGGTGCCCGGCAGCTGCGACGACTGGGGGACCAACTGCACCTCCTCCAGCACTTCGTCCACCAGTTGATCAGGCTCCGCCAGGCCGTGCGCACGGGCCAGCAGGTCGAGATGCTCGACGACAGACAGGTCGGGGAAGAAGTCCAGGTCATCCACCACGGTGGCCACGTCGCGGCGGAACTGCGGGTCGGTCTCGCTGACCTTGCGGCCGAAGGCCTCGACGCGTCCCTCGCTGGGACGATCGGCACCGATGATGCAGCGCAGCACCGTCGACTTGCCCGAGCCGTTGCGCCCGGTGAGTGCAATGGCCTGCCCGGAACTCACCGTCAGGTTGAAATTGTCGACGATGACGTGGTCGCCGTACTTCTTCATCAGGTCGGTCACACTGAGGACCGTCTCGCGCTTGGCCATGGCACCCATTGTGACCTGCGGTGGCAACGACCCGCCAACAGGCCCACCGCTGGGATTGACCGAGTTCCTTCTGTTTCGGCTCAGGGACGCCGACAGGGCGCCCGATCTCGGGCGCATCCCCGGTCCCCGCGGTGTGGCAAGGTAGTGGGGTGCCACAGCGTGCCAACCTCGACAAGCAACCCGGAGACGTCGCCACCATGTTCGACGGGGTCGCTCGCCGCTACGACCTGATGAATGACCTGATGACGCTCGGGCAGGTGCGGAGGTGGCGACGTGCCGTGTTGGCCGCGATCGACCCACAGCCCGGCGAGTTGGTGCTCGACCTGGCGGCGGGCACCGGCACATCGTCCGAACCGATCGCCCGAGCCGGCGCGATCCCATTCCCGACCGACATGTCGATCGGCATGCTCGCTGAGGGGTCGCGTCGCTACCCGGGCCTGCACTTCGTCGCCGGGGACGGGCTGCGGTTGCCGTACCGGGATGGCTCGTTCGACGCCGTGACCATCAGCTACGGGCTGCGCAATGTGCACGACACCGAGGCCGGTCTCGCCGAGATGCTGCGCGTCACCCGGCCCGGGGGACGCGTTGTGGTGGCAGAGTTCAGCGCTCCCACCTGGCCGCCGTTCCGGGCGGCCTACAACTTCTACATGGGCACGGTGATGCCGCGCCTCCAGCCGATCTCCTCCAACGCAGCGGCCTACGACTACCTGATCGAATCGATCATGGCCTGGCCCGACCAGGCCACGCTGGCCGCGATGATGCGCAAAGTCGGCTGGCGGGGCGTCCAGTGGAAGAACCTGTCAGGCGGGATCGTCGCGATACACCGAGGATGGGCTGCGTGACCCCCGCCGATCACGCCGTGGTCTTGGACGCCTATGCGGCGATCCGCTGCCCGGTCAAGGTGCAGAACTACTACGACGCCACCATCAGGCTGCCTGAAGGGTCCTCCGGTTACGGTGTTCGTGGCAGCAGCGATGTACAGCAGGAACTTTTCGGCGGCCGTGAGCTCATCGACCGGACCTTGGCCGCATTGGGCGCATTGCCCGGCACCGTCGACTTGCGGCTGCTGGCCGACGAGGACTACACCGTCGCGCAGGACGCCACGAGCGACGCGGTCCGCGCGGGGGCGCCGGTGATCGTGGCACCCAAGCTGCCCATCGACCGCCGGGGACACCGCCGTGGCAGCCCATCGGTGCTGGTGCGCGGCGCAGACAGGACGAACGGGCGGCCAGGCTACCTGCCGGTGCAGGTGCGATCCAAGCGGATGCTCGAACGCTATTCCCGCCCGGCGCAACAGTCGGCCAGCCTGATCGGCACACCGTCACCGGCGTCCGCCCTCGACCTGACCGATGCCCGATTCCGCACCGGCCGCGAGGACGACCAGTTGCACATCGCGCACTTCTGGCGGCTGCTGGAAGCGGCCGGTTGGCAGGCGTCCGGCGAACCGATGGGCGGCATCATCGGCGCCGACCTGCTGCGGCGCACGTTCTTCAGCGACGGCGAGTTCGCCGGGATGGACGCATTGGCGCTGAACCCCGCCGGCCCACGGGGCTTGTCCGCGGTCGTCTGGGTGATGCTGACCCGCAAGCAGATCCGCACGTTCTCACGCACCGCCCCGGAGGGCTGGAAGGAGCGGTCGGCGCTGGAGCGCTACGACCATGAGCATGGCTTCCGGGTCAAGGTGGCCGAGACCGCCCGCAAACGCAGCGGGCAGCCGGGCGACCCGCACCGCATGGTCACCCCGATCTTCGTGCGGGAGTGCAGCTTCTGCCCGTGGTGGGCGGTCTGTGCCCCAGTGATGGGTACAGACGATCTGAGCGTCCAGATCGACAAGTCGCCGTTGGACGTGCGCGAGATCAGTGTGCTGCGCAGT
>CALMKG010000360.1 GCA_937867175.1 uncultured Propionibacterium sp.
GATCGCCGGTACCGCCGTGTTCTTCTGGGCCTTCGGCGCCTGGCTGATCCGGGAGAGCTGGGTCGCCTTGGCTGCGTGGGTGACCACGTTCGCGGCGATGCTCATCTCGATCTGGCGAACGCTGGCGACGGGCGGCTAGAGATCTCAGGGTTTCGGTTCGACCACCATGAGCTGAAGCCCCTGCCCATCGGCGGTGAGTACGAGATCCTGACCGGGGTGCCCGCCCAAGGCCGCCAGCACCGATACTTCGTCCCAGGCTGCCGGAGTGGCGTCGATCCGTTCCCACAGTTCGACCCGCGCACCGGTCACCTGACGCACCAACCGCGCCAACGCGGGGTCGTCCGCCCCGACCAGCACGACCGACCGGGGTCCGGCGGCGCGGCCGGC
The DNA here is from genome assembly GCA_937867175.1 of uncultured Propionibacterium sp. GTDB lineage: Bacteria > Actinomycetota > Actinomycetes > Propionibacteriales > Propionibacteriaceae > Brooklawnia. The sequence goes on from CALMKG010000360.1 coordinate 388, forward strand.
AACTGCCATTTCGCGGTCCTGTCGGAAGATGGCACCGTGATACGCCGACACCGCGGCACTGGCCACCAGGACGCCGAGCGCATAGCGCATCGAACGCAGCGTCGCGCCGCCCAACTGGGCGTCCACCAGGTCACGGAAGAATGTGCTGCCTGCGACCAGTAGGGCGATGACGGCCGCCACGCCCGCGACCCCGAAGAGCATGACCAGGTAGATCCGGCGGGTCAGCGTCGCGACTTCGTGATTGGGGTCGGCGGCGACCGCCGCGCGGATGCTGCGCCAGTGCAGCCACCAGACCGGGACCCCGACCACCAGCAAGGTGACCGCGGCCAGCAGGGTGTTGATCGTGGTCATGCCGACATCGACACCGGGGGTGGCAGCTTCGATGAGCGAGACCAGTGTCGTCCCGACACCGGCCGCCGCTGCCACCAGGGCGATGCCGGCGACGAGATACTCGTAGACCCGGCGGACCTCACCGCGTTGCGCCGCGGACTCACCGAGCACCGCTCGGTGGTACCACCAGACCAGCGCGCCGCCGACCACAGCCGCCAACTCGATCGCGGCGCTGTCGAAATGCGCCGTGGCCGTGGCGTCGAGCCGATCCCCCAGGAACCAGACCAGTACGCTCCACAGCAGTCGGCTGGCTGCGACGATGGCCGTGATCAGTCCACCCCCGACCCCGATCAGCAGCACATAGGCTAGCCAGCCGGCCCGCCGGGGAAGGCGGATCGCCGCCGTCATCCAATACCGCACCCAGACAAGTCCGCCCGCCAGCAGCAGGCCGCCGCTCTCCGCGAGCCCGGCGATGGGCCTGGTGGCCACCTCCGGCCGGAACAACAGGTCGAGGGAGGTGCCCAATGTCATGACCAGACCAGTCACACTGAAAGCCAGCCCTACCAGCGAGCCGAGCAGCAGGTGTGGCATGCCACGCCCGGCGTCCAAGAGCCGCCGGGCGATGAGCCAGTGCCCGGTCCACAGGGCACCCCAGGCGATGAGCTGCCCGGCCGCCTCGCCGTCTAGTCGACCTTGGTCGATCGCCTCGGAAACCAATCCCTGCACCGCGACTGCGGCCATCACCAGGGCGGTCAGCGCCATCAGGGTCAGGTACGCGTTGAAGATCGGTGATGCCGTCTCCGCGGGGTCGGAGCGGTGACGTCGCACAGTCCACCAGGCCAGCGCCGCTGCGAGCGGCAGTCCCACGAGGACGAACGCCAACGCCTGCGCCAGCAGGTACGAATCGTCCTCCCACTGCGCTGCCCGGGCGCCCAGCAGACGTCCGATGAGTTCGGCCGAACCGATGGCCACCACGACGCACAGCGAATAGAGCACCACGTACTGGAAGATGCGGCGGACGGTGTGCGCGTCAACACTCCCCGCTCCGCTGCCGCGGCGACGGGCGGCAGCTGCGGTCATCGCCACCAGACCCAGGATCAAGACCCCGGCGACGATACTGATCAGGATTCCCAGGACCATGGTTGCCTCACTTGCAGCTGTAGATCGGCCAGGGGTTGCCGGTGATCAGCCAGCCCGAATCTGCCCGGACCAGGTCGTAGGTCTCCCGGTGAGACCAGGAATTGAGCGGGCCGCCCTCATACTCGGTCACGTCGAGGACGATCTGGGCGCTCTGCCCGGACGTCTTCGTGCTGACCAATGCAAGGGAGACCCGGGTCGGACGGTAGACATCGCGCAAGGGTGCCGTGCAACCCAGGTCCGGATCCAGGAAGGCGACGGCCGCCTCGTCCTCACCTTCGATGAAGGCCAGGACGAACAGTTGCACGGTGCCCTCCGGTGTGCTGGCGTCCAGCGTCGGCGGCTCGCGCCGAGTGGTCAGCACCCCCGCGACCACCGCCAGTACGACCACCAGCCCGGTGATCGCTGCAAGAACCGCATTCGGACGGGCGCTCATGGCTACAGGATCCTCTGTTGTCAAGGGGACGGCAAGAGTCCGCGCGTTCTGTGCTGTAGACGTGCAGGCGACTACGCTGGCGTCTCGGAGCAGGGGGGAGAACGCAATGGTGCGCGTGGCCATCCAGGGTGACATCGGCCAGCAGGTCTACCACGTTGGTGACGAGGCGATGGTGCACGCGGCCGTCGAACAGCTCAAGCGTCGCGGCATCTGCTCCGTCGTCCTCCTCACCCGTGACCCGGCGCAGACCCGGGTGCATTTCGGTGCCGAGTTGGACGCGGCGCCGACACTGGTCTTTCCGTGGCCGCCCGTCGATCGCGAGCGCTACCTGGGGGAGATCAAGGCGGTCTTGGCGGGGGATACCGGCGTGCTTCCGCCGCATGACCAGGTCTTCGGCGTGATCGAAACACTGCGGCAGGTCGATGCCCTGTTCATCGCCGGTGGCGGGAACATGAATTCCCGTTACGGCTGGTTGCTGTACGAGCGGGCCGCGATGGCGCACATCGCCGCCCGTCTGGGAAAGCGCGTGGTCATCGGAGGTCAGACATTGGGCCCGGAGCTTTCGGAGACTGACCGGGACACGCTGGCCGAACTGCTTCGCCTCGGGTCCCTCGTCGGTCTGCGTGAGGACCACTCGCTCCGCTTGGCCCGTGATCTGGTTCCCGGCCATGCCGGACTGCGCTCAGTGCTGGACGACGCCTCCGACCTGCCCGACCCGGAACCGCCGATCGAACCACGAACCGACCGGACGATCGCTGCGACCTTCAGCCCCCCAGACGAAGACGTGCCTAGTCCGGCTGCCGCCGAGGCGTATGCGCGGTTGCTGGACGCGGTTGCCGTGAGCATGGACGCCACCGTCCGTTTCCTGCCGCACATGAGCACGGTCGGCAAGGGAGACGGCGACGAGGCATTCCATGCCCAGATCGCCGAGCGCCTCGGTGCCCGGGCCGAGCTGGCGCCCATTCGTTCCGCTCTCAGCACGGCGGCCCTGACCCGGCAGGCCGCCGCCGTGGTGACGTCGCGCTACCATCCGGTGGTCTTCGCCTGTGCTGCCGGGATCCCGGCTGTCGCCGTCGCACCGGACGAGTACACGCGCGTGCGGTTGTCCGGTGCCCTGCAGCGATTCGGTCGGCGCCAAGCGGTACCGTCGCTGACTGATCTGCTGAGCTCCGACAGCGTCGTCCCTTCTTGGTTGGCGCCGCTGGCCCAGCCGCCGACTGCGCCCGCCCCGGCCATCCTGGCGGCCCAGTCAAAGTGGTGGGACGACGTGGTGACCGCGCTCGCGACTGCTCGGGGACGCCGCCGGTGGCGCGGTTGGCCTTGGCGGGGCCGCTAGCTCACTCGACGTCAGTCCGACCGCGGAAGACCTTGTCGAAGCCGCGTTTGGCGAGGTAGAGGGGGTTGGTGCGGTTAGCCAGCAGCCTTTCGAGCCGGTCCAGGCGACCGTGCATCTGGTCGAACGCCCTGCCGAACAGTTCACTTTGCTCGTGCCCCAACCCGTCGGCTCGGCGGTTGATCTCTTGCTCGAGGCGCTCCCCTTGAGCGTCGACCTGCTGGACGAGCTGATGGGTCAGGCGTTCCCCCCAAAGGTCGACGTGGCGGAACACTTCCTGCATCAGATAGGCCTGATAGAGGTACGGGCCCATTGATCCGCCCGCCACGAGGTCTTCACGGATCGCGTCGGCCCGCACCTTCAGGTCGTACTGCTCGTGAAGTTGTTGTGCAGCCAGCACACTGTTCGCCGATGCCCCGGTCACACCGGGACGTTGACACCACAGCGCCAATGCCTCGTCAAGGATCCCGATCTCGTGTCTGGCGGCGACCCGCAGGTTGAACTCCCAGTCGCCCACCACCGGCAGCGACTCATCGTAGAACCCCACGTCATCGTGTAGCCGACGACGGTAGATGACGCCGATGGGTACCATGCGGTTGGTGATGAGCAGGTGCTGGACGGTGATCGCCGGCAGGTCTGTCCAGAACTCCTGACGTCCGGTCTCCACGTACTCGCCGTCAATCACCTCCTCGTAGCGGATGAAGATACGTACCACGACCATCTCGGTCTGGGGACGGGCATCCAAGAACGCCACTGTTCGCTCCAGGAACCGCGGCTCCCACAGATCGTCATCGTCATGGATGCAGCAGAACTCTGAACTCGAAGCACGCAGCCCGGCGTTGGCCGCTGCCTCCATCCCGGTGCTCTCGGCTCGATGCAGCACAGTGGTCCGGTCCCGGGTCTGCGGGGGTGCCGCCGCGACCACGGCGTCCACCGCAGCGGGATCGCCGGCGTCGTTCACGACCACCACGGAGTAATCAGGGAACGTCTGCTCATCGATGTTCAGCAGCGCCCGGCGCAGCAATTGGGGCCGATCCTTGGTTCGGACCACGATGGCGACCCGCGGGGCGGCGATGGCTGCTGGCGTCACATTGTCATGCTATCGGCCACCGAGTCGTCGCGCGCTGCTC
>CALMKG010000361.1 GCA_937867175.1 uncultured Propionibacterium sp.
AGGAGTGGTCTCATGCCAATCAGTCAGACCGCCGCTGTCGAGCCCCCGACGGTCTTTCCCGTCACCGTGCAGATGCGGGCCGGGGCCACCTCGGTGGTGGTGCGCTGCGAAGCCGACTCCCTACCCGAGGTGCTCCATTGGGGAGAGGACCTTGGTGCCCTGACGACGTTCTCGCTTGAGTCATGGGCGGGTGTCCGGGCGGGCATCGTCTCAGGAGGCGCCGATGTCGTCCCGCGGGTGAGCCTGGTGCCGAGTCAAGCCGAGGGATGGCGCGGTACCCCGGGTCTGATGGGGACTCGCGGCGGCGTCGCGGGGTTCCCGGGCTTCAAGCCCACCCGGGTCCAAGTGGTAGCCGCCGATGGCACCGATGGTGCGCCGACCGGGTTGCGTGTCGATGCCCACGATCCCGAGACCCAGCTCGCCCTTGGGCTTGAACTGCGGCTCGAAGCGTCCGGGCTGCTGCGGATGCGGGCTTGGTTGACGAACGAGGGATCGGACGACTACGCGTTGGACTGCCTGCTGCTGGCCCTGCCGACCCCTGCAGACGAGAGCGAGGTCGTCGACCAGTCCGGGCACCACTTGCGAGAGCGCGACACCGCCCGCCACGAGTTCACGATCGGGACCCACCAGAGAGTGACCTGGGTCGCCCGTGGGCACGCGGCGTCCACGATCCACGGCACGTGCCGGCCCGCCACGGGGTGGGGCAGCGGGCGGACGCACTACGTGCATGTCGGCTGGTCGGGCAATACGCGTACGCTCGCCGAGCGGGACGTCTTGGGTCATTCGGTGCTGTTGGCGGGGGAGTTGCTACTACCGGGTGAGGTTGTGCTGGCCCCCGGGGAGTCGTACGAGATGCCGTGGGTCGTGGCCACCTGGGGGCAGGGGTTCGACGAGGCGTCGGGCCGGATCCACGCTTTCCTGCGGGCACGCGAAAGCCATCCGGCGACGCCGCGGCCGGTGACGTTCAACGCCTGGGAGGCGGTGTACTTCGAGCAGTCCCTGGACCGTCTGCTGCCGCTGGTGGACGTCGCGGCTGAGGTGGGAGCCGAGCGATTCGTGCTTGATGACGGCTGGTTCGGTTCCCGGCGAGACGACTCGTCCGGGTTGGGAGACTGGGTCGTGTCTTCCGCGGTGTGGCCTGACGGGCTGGCGCCGCTGGCGCGCGCCGTCCACGCCCACGGCATGGAGTTCGGGCTCTGGTTCGAGCCCGAGGCGATCAACCTCGACTCCGACGCGGCAAGGGCGCACCCCGACTGGGTGCTTTCGCCGCGGACCCGGCGTCCTCAAGAGGCCCGTCGACAGCAGGTGATCGACCTCACCAACCCGGAGGCATTCGAGCACGTGCTTGGGCAGATGCGGCGGGTTCTGAACGATGCCAGTGTCGACTACGTGAAGTGGGATTTCAACCGCGACATGTACGAGGCAGTGTCGCCGCTCAGCGGCCGTCCGGCCTACCATGCGCAGACTCAGGCGGTCTACCGGCTCATGGACATCCTCTTGGCCGAGTTCCCCGGTCTCGAGATCGAATCGTGCGCAGGCGGCGGTGGCCGAATCGATCTTGGCATGATGGAACGCGCCGTCCGGGTGTGGGGATCCGACTGCATCGACCCGTTGGAACGTCTGGGTATCGAGGCGGGGACGTCGTTGCTGCTGCCTCCTGAACTCGTCGGCTCACACGTCGCCTCCACCACATCGCACACCACCGGGCGCACTTTGAATCTGACGTTGCGGGCGTCGACGGCCATGTTCTCCCATATGGGCATCGAGTGGAATCTTCTTGAGGCCGCCGAGTCGGAGCGTCGGGAGTTGGCCGCCTGGATCGCATTGCACAAGAAGCTCCGACCGCTGCTGCACACCGGGAGGACGTTCCACGCCGACCATCCCGATGCGGGCTGGCGCGTCCGGGGTGTGGTGTCGGACGACGGCAGCGACGCGGTGTTCCAGTTGGTGCGTGTCACAACCTCCCCGGTGCGGCCGGGACCGGCGTTGCGGCTTCCGGGGCTCACCCCCGAGGCCGACTATGCGCTCACTGAGCTGCTGCCGGAGGGGGTCGCGTCATCGGTCGGCGATGGCGAGCACGCACGCTCCTTGGTGTGGTGGCCGCGCGGCGTGACGGTTCCGGGAAGCGTGCTGGGCACGGTAGGCCTCCGGTTCCCCGACCTCGATCCCGAACGCGCTCTGCTCGTGCGACTCACCCGGGCGTGAGCGCAGGGCGCCGCAGGAAGGCAGGGCGCGCACTGTCAGGGGCCCTTGGGGGTCGTCCCCGGTGCGAACTGACCACGACGGGCGTCGGTGTCGCGGGGCTTGGTGGCCGCCCAGCTGGCGAGGAGGTCGAGGCGCTCCTGACTTTGTGACAGCACTGTCTGCGCTCTGCTCAGCGCCAGTCTCTGGAGGGACGAGCGGTCGCTCTTCTACGCCGTGACGAGTTGCATCAGCTCGGTGTAGTCGGTGACCACGTCGTAGGTGACGTCGTTGCCGTTCCTCTCGCTGAGGGATGCGAAGAACTTGCGGGCACACTCGATCTTGGCATCCTCGACGCCCTTGAGTTGGAGGGTAGACAGGGACCCCTTGGTCTCTGCGACGAAGTAGACGTGCTTGACGCTGCCCTCGGTGAAGGCGATTGCCCAGTCGGGGTTGTAGTCGCCGACTGGCGTGGGGATGAAGAATCCGCGCGGGAGCTTGGCGTAGACGGCGACTTCCTTGCTGGTGTCGAGTTCGGTGACGAAGGCGCGCTCGATTTTGGAGTCCGTGACCACGTAGTCGTACACGTGCTTCTTGAGTTTCAATCCTGCCTTGGAAAAGTCCTGAGCGGTCTGGTTGTCGGTGAAGATTGCCGAGTCGAACCGGTCTTCGAGCGCGTCGTAGGCGAGGTGTTCGACGATGACGGTGGCCTTCTGCTCGTTGATCAGCCTGGCTGCCTCGGTGATGAACTGCTCGGGATTGAGGCGGAACTTCGCGAACGTGCTGGGCGAGACTCCTTGCAGGATCGCGGCGACGGTGCGGCGGATCAGCTGGGTCTTCTCCGCGATCTCGCCGAGAAGGTCGTACTTCACCTGCGAGCCTGCGCTGACCGTCTCGGTGTGGGTCTGAGTGGTCTGCACGGCGAAGCCAGCACCGCTGGTCAGGTCCTCGGCCTCCAGCTGTCCGCGCTGCTGCCCAGCTTGCACCACGTATTGCAGTGCGGCGACGTTGAGGTGCTTGTCGAGGTGCTCGACGGCCTTGCGGATCAGCTCGTTCGAGTCGAACTCGACCTGGTAGACGGCGCGGTGGTTGATCCGACCCCAGAGCGCCTGGAACTCCTTGCGCGCGAAGTTCGCCTCGTTGAGCGGAATCTTCTTCGGCTTGCGGTCGTCAGCAGGAACGGGCAGGTCGAGGTAGAGCACGTCGATCAGCGGCCAAACGAAGTCAATGACCGGCTTGAGTACCTCGGAGGTGGGTTCGGCGAGTGTCCCGGTCTCCTTGGCCTGCTTGTAGGCCTCGGAGATGGTGTCGTCGTCGTTCACGTAGTCGTTCCTGACCAGGTACTTGTAGAGGGCCTGGGCCACGGCCTCCTCGATGACCGACTCGCCCGATGGCGTCTGGATCGTCTTGCCGAGGAAGAACTTGGGCGACGCCTTGCGCGGCCGGGCTGCGAGAGACTCGGAGATTTCGCGCTGGAGTCCGGTGACGAAGTCGGTGTAGGACTCATCGGTGACGACCGTGAGCTCGTTGATGTCGTGGACGGTGACGGGGTTGTCCATCCGCTCGCCGTGCTGGTCAACGGCCAGCCGCAGCCCGCGCCCGATCTCTTGGCGACGGGAGACGGTGTTGTCGCTCTTCTTGAGCATGCCCATGACGAACACGTTGGGGTTGTCCCAGCCTTCACGCAGCGCGGAGTGGGAGAAGATGAACCGAACCGGTTCGGCGAACGACAGCAGCCGCTCCTTGTCCTTGAGGATCAGGTCGTAGGCATCGGTGTCGGTCGACTGTCCCTTGTCGTCGCCGCGCCCGGACACCTTGCCGTCGATCTGGTGCTTGGTCTTCTTGTCGATGGAGAAGTACCCCTCGTGAACCTGCCGCACCTGGTCGCGGCGAAGGTAGCCCTGGTACTCCTCGGTCGCGGCGTCGATAGCGAGTTCTCCGAGCACTTCGTCACGGATCGCGGCGTACTCTTCCTCGAACATGCGCGCATAGTCGCCGAGGGTGTCTTCACGGCCGTAGTCACGGTACTTGGCAACCTCATCGATGAAGAACAGCGAGAGCACCTTGATGCCCTGGCTGAACAGCTCACGTTCCTTGTCCAGATGAGCGCGCACAACCTCCCGAATCTGGATACGCCGCTTCTGTTCTTCGGTGACATCACGATCGGCGAGCTGCCCGGCGCCCACTACGTCGCCATTGCTCAGCTCGATCACGTCACGATTGGCATCGACCTCGGTGATGAACAGACCCTTGTAGGCCTCGATCCCGTTCGACACATCGTGAAGGTTGGCGCCCATGTCGAGTCGTTTGACTTGACGCTTGATCCCGGTTGCGGTCTGGACCTCGATCTCCACCCGTGCGCGAGGCTTCGCACCCTTGGCGATCTCGATGGCATCGAGGTACAGGTAAGCCGTCGATCCGGCGAGCCCCTTCACCGTGATGCCACGCACCGCGATCTTCTTCACGAGCTTCTGGTTGTACGCGTCCAGCGCGTCCAGGCGGTGCACCTTGGTGTGCTCGACCTTGTGCGTGGCCGAGTAGCGCAGCAGCATCAGTGCGTTGAATCGCGACA